>SLDM01000190.1 GCA_007125255.1 Phycisphaerales bacterium | reverse complement strand
TTCCTGTTCGCGCGGTACCGATGCAGTCAGCCTGCGCCGGAGAACCCCTGGCAGCGCGAACCGGTTCGACGTAGATCACGGGAAAACCCGGAAAACCCGGAAAACCCGGAAAAGCCCGAACAAGCTTCGACAAGGGAGGATCGACCGGTGAAAATCCTTCACGCCTTCGCGCTGCTCCTGCTCCATCTTTCGTTTTGCCCATCCGTCGTTGCGAGTGATGCGGGCGATAATGATCTCGCCATCGAGACGCGCACGATCACCTACGAGCACGATGACCTGGTCCTGGAGGGGTACTTCGCCGCGCCGGCCGACAAGGGTGACGGCGCGACCCGGCCGGGCATTCTCATTGTGCACGAGTGGTGGGGACATAATGACTTTGCCCGCCACAAGGCGAAAGAGGTCGCCCGGCTCGGCTACGCCGCCTTCGCGCTGGACATGTACGGCCGGGGCATTCATGCCGATCGAGCGCCGGAAGCGAGCCGTCTGGCCGAACCGTTCTACGAGGATGACTTCCGGCTCATGCGGGCCCGGGCCCGGGCGGGGCTGGAGGTGCTGGCCGAGCAACCCGAAGTCGATGCGGAACGACTCGCTTCCATCGGCTTCTGTTTCGGCGGCACGGCCTCGCTGCAACTGGCCTACGACCGCGCGCCGGTGCGCGGCGTGGTGAGCTTCCACGGCTCGTTGCCGCCCCCACTCGAAAGCGATCCCAAACCGGAAGCCCGGATCCTGATTCTGCACGGGGCGGCGGACCCGCTGGTACCCGAGCAGCAGGTGCGGGCGTGCACCCGGCGGCTGACCGAACTCGGCGCCGACTGGCACCTGATCGCCTACGGCGGCGCAGTGCACAGTTTCACCAACCCGGATGCCGACGGGCATGGGATCGACGGCGTGGCGTACGACGAAAACGCCCACCGACGCTCGTGGCGGCATATGCGGATTTTCTTTCAAGAGCTGTTCGAATGAGGTGCGGCGGGGCGACCATCGTCGCCGCGGACTTCGGCTAATCGGCTTTCGAGGGCACGAAGGTCCTGCGATCGGTCTGCCCCCACTGTCGGAAGAGTTCGCTGACGTTGCGCCGGAGATAATCATCCACTACGGTTCCCCGGCCGGTGATCAATCCCTTCCAGTAGGCGGTACGTTCCTCCGGGACCTTGGGCGGAACCGCACTGCCGATCCACTCTCGCGCCGACTCATCCAGCCGGTGCGCGGTCAGAACGATGATGCGCTCTTCGAACGCGCGACGCTCGGGCACGACCACTGAGGTACTGCGTGTGCCGCGAAAGTGGCGGAAGCCCTGATCGGAGTCGTACCACCCCTGGGTGGTTTCGTAGACGGGGACGCGACGGTAGGTGTCCTCCTCGCCGTAGAGGCGCTCCAGGCGCACCGTCAGCAGTGTGTCCGCCTCGGAGAAGCTGACCACGGCGAGCCCCGCGCTTTCGAGCCCGCCCCGGATCTCGCTCAGGGCCTGGCGCTCTTCCAGGTCGAGCTCCTCCCGGTCGAAGATGAGATCACCCTGCTCGAGTGATTCGTCCCGGTAGACGCGCAGCACGGCGAGGGCCGCGAGCGTGCGATCGGCGGACCGGAACTGGTGCTCGGGATCGGCGGTCGTACTCAGCCTGACCGACGGCGCGGGCGGGCAGCCGGCCAGACCGGCCGAGACACCCGCACTGAGACCGGCCGCGCAGAGTACCCACACCAGCTTCGGGATTGCGCGGCCGTACTTCATTCGTTGAATCCTCCACTTCGCCATACCGTACCAAAGACCCCGACCGGCCCGCGATATTCCCACGGAATCGCCGCCCCTTCCTGCCTTCGTGCCTTGATCGAGGAAAATCACCGCGGTCAATCTCAACCCCCACTCCGTCACTCCGTCACTCCCCCTCCGTGCCTTTCTCGACTGTCATCAAAAGAAGAATGCAATTGCCCCTGTAAACACCGCCCGAACACTGCGGCAGCGGGCATTTCCGACTACAATGCGGCCCGCATCCAGCGCACGCGGTGCCCGCGAAGATCTGGGCTCAGTCGTGGCGGATGACGATTGGCGCCCCCACTTTCCAGGCACCCTGCCGCGGCATCCCGCCGACCGTGCCTGGTCCGCGTCGTTCCGCGGACGCGTGGTGCTGCGTTCGATTCTGTTCCTTCTCTTCTCCCTGTCCGACGTGAATGGTGAACTATGAGCCCCTCTTCCACTGAATCCAAACCCGCCTCGAAGCCCCAGGACACCCGCGGCCTTGCCGGTCAAACCGCCGGGGAGACCTCGGTCTGCTCGGTCAACCAGACCCAGCTGATCTACCGCGGCTACGAGATTGCCGATCTCGCCGCCCATGCGACGTTTGAAGAAGTCGCCTATCTCATCCTCGAGGGCGAGAAACCGACCGAAGCGCAGCTCGCCTCGTTCCGGGAGGAACTCGCGGAGATGCGTCCGGTTGAGCCGGACATTCTCAAGACGATCGCCGCGCTCGGAAAGATGAAGAACGGGGACACCCTCCTCCATCCGATGGCGGTCCTGCGCACCGGCGTGTCCCTCCTCGGCCACATCGATCCGGAGTGTGAAGAGAACTCTCCCGAGGCGGAAATGCGCAAAGCCAAGCGCCTGATGGCGAAGATTCCCACGCTCATCGGCGCGATGCAGCGCGGACGTGACGGCAATCAACCGGTTGATCCCGATCCGAAGCTCGGACACGCCGCGAACCTGCTCTACCTGATGAGCGGCGAAAAGCCGAGTGAACTGGCCGCCAAGGTCATGGATGTCTCGCTCATCCTTTACGCCGAACATGACTTCAACGCCTCCACCTTCACCAGCCGTGTGATCGCTTCCACCGAAGCGGACATGCACTCGGCGGTCTGCGGCGGCATCGGCGCCCTCAAGGGCCCGCTCCACGGCGGCGCGAACGAGATGGCGATGGAAATGCTGCGGGAGATCGACGAGTTCGTCGCCGAAGGCAAGGGGACGGTCGGCGATTTCATGGAACGCGCCTTCGCCGAGAAGCGCAAGCTCATGGGCTTCGGCCACCGGGTCTACAAGAACGGCGATCACCGGGCCGGCATCCTGCGGGAGTGGGGACTCAAGTACGCCACCGAGAATGCCCCCGAAACCCAAAAATGGTTCGACATGGGTGATGAAGTTCAGAAGATCATGCTTGATCAGAAGAAGATCCACCCGAACGTGGACTTCCCCTGCGGCATGACGTACTACGCGCTCGGCATCCCCGTGCCGCAGTACACGCCGATCTTCGTCGCCTCCCGCGT
>SLDM01000512.1 GCA_007125255.1 Phycisphaerales bacterium | reverse complement strand
CTTCGTGGCACTCCCGCCGCGGACTCTGGGTCCGTCCGGTCGACGGACTGTCCGCCGCCGAGATCGCGCAGCTCACCCGGCCCCTGATCGAGTCCGGCGCCCCTTTCACGATCGCACCGGCAACACTGGAAGATGTCTTTCTCCAGCGCACCGGCCGGGCATTGGATGAGCAGGCGGGATCTCCATCCGGTCTGGCCGCTGCGGCCAATATCACCACTGAACCCGATACGAAAGTCGATGCCCCATGAGCCGGGCGCACGCGACAACCGCCGGGCGGCCGGTTCCCGCCGCCGGGCCGATCATCCTGATGCTGGCCCGCCGCGAGGTCGTGCGCTTTCTGCGTCAGCCGGCGCGCCTGGCCGCGGCCCTTGGGACGCCGCTTCTCTTCTGGGTCTTTCTCTCCGGAGGATTCGCCGCCGCGCTCGATCCCGCTGCGTTCGGTGAGATGAGTTACGGAGCGTTTCTGCTGCCCGGCATGGTCACGCTCGCGGTCCTCTTCGCTTCGATCTTTTCGAGTATCACGACCATTGACGATCGCGCCAGCGGCTGGCTGCAACCGGCGCTCGTCTCCCCCACGCCGCGCTGGGTGATCGGATCGGGCAAGGTGCTCGGCGGCGCGCTGGTCGCCTGGCTCCACGCGGTCGTTCTGCTCGCCCTGTGGCCGTTCGTGGCGGAGGAGATCTTCCTCGCCGGCTACCTGGGCGCCTTCCTGATCGCGCTGCTGACGGCGATTGCCATCAGCGCCCTCGGGCTGGCGTTCGCCTTTCGCAGCCCCGACACCGGTTCGTTCCACGCGGTGATGAACCTCATCCTGATGCCGCTCTGGCTCCTCTCGGGAGCGTTCTTCTCGATCGACGGCGCGGCCGGATGGATGCAGTGGATCCTCCGGCTGAACCCGTTGGCGTGGTGTACCGACGCCATGCGAACCGCGCTGCATGAAGGCCAGGTCGGTCTCTCCCTGATGGGCGCGGCCCTCTTCGCCGCCGCCACCGTGACCGTCGCCCTGACCGTACTCAGTCGTAGGGGACAGTGACGGAGTGACGAAGGGAAGGCACGAAGGCACGAAGGGAAAGTGGCAGTGGGAAAGTGACGAAGCAACGAAATGACGGAGTGACGGAGTGAGGCAGCGGCGCGCCGTGAACGTTCCGTGAACCGAAAGCGTCCTGCGCGCCGGGTGCCACGGCCAGCGAGCGCAGCGAGTCGGCCGTGCGAGATGGAAGGACCATCGCCGGATCAAGGCATGGCGCCCATTAGACGCCGGGTGCCGTGGTCTGGAGTCATGGCCTCACGACAGTGAGGGCAGGACGGAAGGCCACGCAGGTGCGCGACGAACGTGCGATGTGATCCGATTGACCGTGGAGCCTCCGCATGGCCTTCGCTCCTGACGCCCTCTCAGACCATGGCACCCCTCGCGGGGGGATTTCACCGTACGGGTGCCGTGGTCTGGAGTCATGGCCTCACGACAGTGAGGGCAGGACGGAAGGCCACGCGGGTGCGCGATTGACGTTCGAGTCCGAACCGAATGACCGTCGAGCCGCTTCGTGGCCTTCGCTCCTGACGTCGCTCAGACCACGGCACCCCCTCGCCGGTCCTGTCCTGCGCGCGCCCGTGCCCCCTCTCAGTCACTTCGTTACTTCGTTACTTCGTCACTCTCTCTCGGTTCCTCCAAGTCACGATCGATCAACCCCGCCTTCTTCAACACCCCTCGCAACCCTTCATCATCGCGCTCGCTGAAGGCGCCGGCCGAGTGGGAGTCGAGGTCGAGGACCGCCCAGCACGTTCCCGACGGATCGATCAGCGGAACCACGATCTCCGCGCGATCGCGCGGATCGCAGGCGATGTAATCGGGACCGAGCTCCGCCACATCGGGCACGATCCGCGTCTCTTTCTGAAGGAGCGCCTGGCCGCATACCCCGTGCAGACCGATCGGCGAACACGCCGGTGAGTTCCGCGAGGGCCCGAGCACGAGACGTGATTCGTCCGGTTCACCGGGCCGGTCGAGATAGAAACCGATCCAGGAGACATCCTGCGGGGACAGGTGCTCCCACGCCAGGTCGACGAGGATCTGCATCCGCTGCTCGCGCGTCGCGCCGGGCGGGACCGAAAGCGAAGTGATGATCGCGTCGTACGCTCGTTGCATCATTGGCGTCGAGACCGATCAGTCAACGATCCCGGCGGGGCGGGATCCGGTCACGAACGGCGACCATCGCCGCATGTCCTCCGACAGTTCGGCCACGTCGGCGATGTTGACGCTGCCGTCCAGGTTGGCCACCGGCATCCGGCTCTGACCGCGGCGCACGATCGGGATCCCGAAGTCGATCGCGTCGAGGGCGACCCCGGAGGTGGTCAGCAGGAGCCGCGCGCCGGTCCCCGTTGCCCACTGCCGCTCGGTCCAGAGCAGATTGCCCGGCCCGGCATCCTCGCTGTGAGGCGCGAGGGCCGGAGCGCGGAGTTCGTGGTGGCCGAGTGCGAACCCGTCACCGTTCCCTTCCAGGATGTAGGGATCGAGCTCATCCGTTCCGGCCATGTCGGCATCGGCGCGGGCCGCCGGGCCGAAGACGATCAGCGAGGCGGGATTGCGGACCTGCGAGAGACGTGTGGCCGCGATGCGCGCTTCCGCAGGGATGTCGAGCGTCGGGCGGATCTCACTTTCAAACGTGTCGTGCCCGCCGACAAAGATCGAGTTCAATCCGAACGCCGGGCTGGTGGCCGCCAGCAGAAATCCGTCTTCGTCCGCCGCGCCGAGGGAGCTCTCCACCCGGTCGCGGATGTCGTTGCCCACGTAATCGCGCAAGGTGGTCTGCCAGTTCCCGTCGAGATACTCCTTCAGCCGCCAGACGTACGAGGCGAGGGCTTCGGGGGGAACCTCCAGATTGTCGTGAGTAATGCGCGGATTGAAGGGCAGGCCGGGACCGATGGAGTCCGGATCGATGTAGCCCGGCATCAGCCGCTGGTTGTGATCCGCGGAGTAGCCGCTGTACGCGCTGATCATCTCACGCAGCGCGTTGGCGGACTGCGTTCGCGCGGCGGAGTCGCTGATGCGCCCGACCGCCACGACGACCAGTGAGACCAGGAGCACGATCATTCCGATGACGACCAGAATCTCGACCAGCGTCAGACCGCGGCGTTGGGAAGTGAAAGGCGGGGACATGGGAATCTCCGGAGAAAAGTGGAATACCACCGGGCGGTCACTGGCGGCGCATCAACCGCCGCCGAAGCTGACGACATCGTCGTACTCCGCGAGAATGGT
>SLDM01000403.1 GCA_007125255.1 Phycisphaerales bacterium | reverse complement strand
GATGGGGGGCTGGACGGGAGGCTGGCCCGGGGCAGAGGAGATGGCCCCTGAGAAGCGGGAAACAATCGGAACGGGCAACGATTGGAACGGGGAACGGGCATCCGGGCGGAATGATCGGCGGTGGCTGAACGGCTCATGCCCTGAGGCCGGTCATGCGCAATCGTTTCATGCGCTGCTGGTCACGCGTTCCGGCGCTGGCCGGGCCGGGTCGCCCGGAGCCTGACGGAGCGGCGCGATCAGATTCCGGACACCTTCTTCGACGTGAGGTCCGCCCTCACAGAGGGGCAGGCGTACCGCGCCGGTGTCTCGGCCGAGCAGGCGCATGGCGGTCTTCACCGGAACGGGGTTGGTGTCCAGGGAGAGCAGACCCCGCGCGAGCGGCAGCAGTTCATCGTGAATCGCCCGGGCTTCGGTCCATTCGCCGCGCAGAGCGGCCCGGCAGAGGGCGGCCACGCGGTCCGGTACGAGGTTGGAGATCACCGAGACCACGCCGACGCCTCCGATCGACATCAGCGGCAGGGTCAGCGGATCGTCACCGCTGAGAATCGCCAGATCGGTCCGGCGACGCGTCTCGTCCGCCAGTTCCAGACCGCCCGTGGCATCCTTGATCGCCTGGATGTTCGGATGCCTTCCCAGGCGCTCGATCGACGCGGCGTTCAGCGTGACCCCGGTCCGGCCGGGGATGTTGTAGAGCATGATCGGAAGGTCACATGCATCGGCAACCGTCTCAAAGTGCCGGCACAAACCTTCCGGAGACGGCTTGTTGTAATACGGGTTCACCTGCAGGGACGCATCCGCGCCGGCCTCCCGGGCCAACCGGTGGGCCGCCACGGCCTTGGCGGTGCAGTTGGAACCGGTCCCCACGATCACGGTCAGGTTGTGTTTTCTTCCGGCGGCGACGCCCCGATCGACCACCGCGCGGAATTCAGGGTCGCTCAGCGTGGGTGACTCACCCGTCGTGCCACAGAGCACGATGCCGCTCACCTCGCCGCGGGCCTGGTCTTCGATGTTGGCTTCCAGCCGATCGAAATCGACCGCGCTGCCGTCTTCGGTGAAGGGGGTGATCAGCGCGGTGAACGCGCCGTGGAAGAGGGCCGGTCCGTCGGGTGAGTTCGGTGCCATGGGATTGCTCCTGCGTCTGAATCTGTCAATCGTACCGCCATCGGGACGGTTCTTCGCGTGAGTTCTCGGATTAACCGCAACGGGGATTAACCGCACCGGGCCGCTTCGCGCATCAGCCGCTTCATCTCCGCCACCGCTTCACGCATACCCAGGAAAATCGACCGGCTGACGATCGCGTGCCCGATATGCAGTTCGCGCACGCCGGGCAGGGCGGCGATCGGCTGGACATTGGCGTAGTTCAGCGCGTGCCCCGCATTGAAGCGCATGCCCAGCGTCTGGATGCGCTCGCCGGCACGGCGAATCCGGTCGAGTTCCGTGACCACCGCCGGACTCTCCGGATCACGGCCCTTCTCCCAGAACGCGTGCGCATACGGGCCGGTGTGCACTTCGCAGACGGCGAATCCGCACGCATGGGCCGCGTCGATCTGGTCAGGTTCCGCATTGACGAACGCGCTGACGATCAGGCCGGCGTCGCGCAGCTGGCCGACCACGCCTTCAAGTTCCCGCTGCCGGCCGATCACATCGAGCCCCCCTTCGGTGGTGACCTCCTGGCGGCCTTCCGGAACCAGCATCACCATCTGCGGCCTGATCTCCCGTGCAATGGCGACCATTTCATCGGTGGCGGCCATTTCCAGGTTGAGCTTGACGTGGACCAGCTCGGCCAGGCGACGGACATCGTCGTCCTGGATGTGGCGGCGATCTTCCCGCAGATGGACGGTGATGCCGTCGGCTCCGCCGAGATGGGCTTCGGTGGCGGCCCAGACCGGACTGGGCTCATAGGTCCGCCGCGCCTGCCGCACCGTCGCAACGTGGTCGATGTTCACACCCAGTTCAATCATGTCGGTGAGCGTACGGTGCCGCACGGGCTTCGACAAGTGAGCCGGCCGCACCGCGGTGCCGCAAGGGCCGACCTGCCCTATCCGTTGTGTTGGTGAGGAGGAATCCCCCCGTTATACTGATGCGAACACGCCATTCCCTCAGTATCCACGGCAAGGCCACTCATGGAAACCTTCGCCCGCAAGCTTGAACAACTCAATCAGGATCTGATCGCGCAAGGCGACCGGGTTGTTGAACACACGCTGCACGCGGTGGACAGTTACTTCGAGTCCGATCGCGACAAGGCAATGGAAGTGATCGACAACGATGACACCATTGATCGCGTCGACGTACAGATCGAACGCAGCGCGGTTCCGCTGCTGGGGATGGGGGAGACGGATCCCACGTCCATCCGCGCGGTGCTGCTGGTCGTCAAGGTGAACAACGAACTGGAGCGGATTGCCGACTGCGCAGTGGATATCGCCGAGGTCGTCATTCAGCCGGGCGATCATGATCAACCCGTACCGCCGACCTTCCGCGTCATGGCCAACAGCGTGGTCGGCATGTTGCGGGATGTGAACCGCGCGCTCGCGGAGATTGATGCGGAACTGGCGCTGCAGGTGCTGGGCTTCGACGATGCGGTTCGGCAGTTCAAACGCGAGATCATGTTCGACGCCCAGCAGAAGGTCGCGTCGGGAGATTTCCCCGCCGATTTCGCGTTCCGTCTCCTGACCGTGACCAAGGCGCTCGAACGGATCGCCGATCACTGCACCAATATCAGCGAGCAGGTGATCTACCTGGGAACCGGAAAGACCGTGCGGCACGCGCGCGAGGGATGGACCAAGCCGGCACCGCCTGATCTTCCCGGCCGTTGAGGGACGCGCGGCGAAACGTAGAGTCCCGGCGCCTCCCTCGCCGATACCTCCAACGGCTGAGCCCCGTTCATCGAAGGAGACAAGCATGCCGGGAGGTGCCGTGAAGCAGTGCGTGATCTGCGGCGACAACTGCGCGGAGAAACCGCGCGTCAAGGACCGCAAGGGCCGGTACTACTGCAAGCCCTGCTACAACCGCGCCGCGGCCCGGAAGCGCCAGCAGCAGCGGGACCGCCAGGAGCCGGCGCCGCAGGACTCCGGCAGCCCCGGCGGCGCCTCGGACTCCCACCCGGCGGAGTCGCCCACCCCTCCCCCTCCCCGGACCCAGACCGATCGGGCCCGTCCCGCCGGAAGCGATTCCACCGCCGGAGGTCTCGGCCTCGGCTCACTGCTCGATGATTCCGATGCCAGCGGCAGCGGGGTCGGTATCGACCCGGCCAGCGCGCCGG
>SLDM01000451.1 GCA_007125255.1 Phycisphaerales bacterium | reverse complement strand
GGTGAGGCCGCCGCCACCCATCGGGCTGGGGCTGAAGGGTTTCTCCCCGTCCTGAGACATCAGGTCCCGCAGGCGCGGTGAGACGTTCATGTCATCGCCGGATTTGCTGTCGCCCGCAGAACCATACTCATCGTCATGCGTCCGGTGGACCCTTGTGGGCGCATCTTCATCGGCGTCGATGAAGGGGTCCTCACCCGTGCCGTCGCCGTCCAGATCGCACTCTTCCTCATCATCATCATCGTGCGGGTCGCCGTCGTGGCCGTGACGACGGTGCTCCGCGGCGGCGAGCTTGCCGGCGTTCTTCTCCTTCGGGCCGGTTCCGGAATCGGCGTGGTCGGAACCGGCGAGACCGCCCTCCTCCGATTCGGAGGCGAGGACTTCGGCCGCATCCGCGGACTGGTTGGGCGTGGCGATGCGCCAGTGACCGTTGGTCCGGAAGATCAGGGGACGGCCGCTGCTCAGACGGGCCGCCTCACTCATCCGGCCGCGGAGGGACTGGTACTCGTTCTGACCGCTGTTGAAGATGATGAAGGAGCGGGCGCTGGTGAGGGCGGAGAGACGGCCGATCACCTGGCTGTACCGGTCGTTGGTCGCCCGGGCCTTCTCCAGACTCACGCGGTCGGGCTCGGCGGGCATGCCGAGGACGGTGAGCGGAGCCCGGCCGTGAACGCTCTCGAACTGATCGAACACGCCGCTCACGAAATCCGCCATCGCCATCTCGTACTGGACGGCGGGGTCGCCGGAGATCATGTCGGTGAGCTGCTGGCGCGACTGGGGATCGAGCTGGTCGTAGCGCCACGCCCCGCCGGTGAACTGGATCGTGAGCAGCCGGCCGGATTGACCTGCCGCCTGGGTGGCCATCTGCCGGGCGATCTCCTTCTGAACCACGGCGCGGTTCTCCGCGGAGAGGCGAAGCAGCGCGTTGGGGCCGGGCAGCTGGAGGGGCACCAGGACGGGGTCGCGCATCGAGTGGACCTCGACGTCGGCGGCACTGCCGGAGGCGTTGGCCGCGTGGGCCGCCGGGGCCGAAAAGAAGCCGAGACCCAGAGCGCAGAGGAGCAGGAGGCACCAGCCGCCGGGCCGGGCCCGGCCGGGGCGCAGGGCTCGGGAGGCACGGGGGGCATGAGAGGCGTGCGTCGGAGCATGCCTGGGGGCGCTCAGGTGTCGTCCGCCGGGCGCGGCCGGCGAACACTTACCTGCGTCTGCCACCACGGTGTTACGGGACGTCGTCATGAAAGCGGGCTCCTGTGAAACTGACCGCGAACGGGTAGGGCCGCTCCCGAGGGAACGTGCCACCGTCAACAGACTCTGTTTCGGAGTCGGCTCAGGCAAGGTAGAGGAGGGTGAACAACCCGGAAATCCATGCGGCCGGTGCGGCGCAGGTCGACCCGATTGACTGACCGGAGGAACCGGGACAGTGTGACAGAAAGGCTCGAAGGCACGAAGGCACGGAGGCACGGAGGGGTGGAGGGTGATTTGGTCGGGTGACGTTCGATAACGGGGTGAAGTCGCGATGGTGTTGATCTCTTCAGGGAGATGGTGCGATGGTCTCTTCGGGGAGACGGTGCGGGCAACGCTGTTACGAGTTCGAACGCAGTCTGTCAGTTCGGCCGGGAGGCCGCCGGTCCACCAGAATCGCTGAGCAGGGTCACGGAGGCGGTCACGGGGGCGCTTCCCCCCCGATGGATCAATCGTTCCTGATTGATCGCTGCCTGAATGCTGCCAGTTTGATCCCAGTTTTGATCCCAGTTTGATCCCAGTTTGATCCCGGTTTGATCATGCCCATCCGCAGGATTATCGGAAGCGGACGAGTGATTCCCACCGGATTGCGACTTATTCGTTAAAAGAGATGGGTTGGGAAGGATGGGGCAGGGCGTTCCGCCCCTGGCGCCTGTCTTTCCCGCGAAAGCGGGGTTGACGGTGGAGAAAGCGACGGAGCGACGGAGGGACGGAGGGTTGAGTGATTTCGGCACTCCCGCTTTCCCGGGGGCGACCTGTCCGCCGTTCGTGGGCCACTCAGGTGGATCGGGGGAACTTCGTTCGCGCTCCGCTCTACCCACCCTACGCGCTTCCACCCCTTCGTCACTCTGTCACTTCGTTACTTCGTCACTTCCCCTCCGTGCCTTCACACTGCGCGGGCTCCGCCTCCCTCAACTGCGCGGAGTTCGCAGCGATTGGCCAGTCGATCATGATAGCGCGGCCCGGTTCGGTCTTCAGCGGTCGTGTTCGGGCCACACGGGGAAGAGTGGCCCGGCAAACTGGCCCAATAACTGGCCCAATAACTGGTCCAAACGGGGGGCACGACCGGAGGGGCACGCGCGGATTGTCATGTTCCGGACGGTGAGGCGCTCCAGAAAAAAGCGGATCACCGGCCGGCGAGGGAGGTATCGGCCGGACAGTGCGGAGTACTTTCATCCTCCCCGATGGGTTCAAGAAGATCGACATCAATTTCCAGGGCCGCCCCCCTTCCGAGCACATCGACATGCAGGACGAGACGGTGGATGTTGCGGCACCGTTCGGTGATCACGCCCTCGAGCCCCAGCAGCGGTCCGCGGGTCACCCGGCAGCGCCGGCCGACGACGGCGAAGGGGTAGAGCTCCAGCTCCGCCCGGTTGGCCAGGGCGTGGCGGATCTGGCCGATCTCACTCTGAAAGCGGCTCTGGTCTCGGACGGGGAGCGCCTGGAAGACGCGCCGGGTATCGATGGCGCCGTAGCGATCGACCGCGGTGCCGTTCAGGAAGATATAGCCGGGGAAGAGCGGCACCTGAGCGATGAACTTGCGGCTGCGGTGGTAGCTGACACGGTCGATGAGGGGGAGATAGTACTCCAGCTCCCGCGCTTCGAGATACCGGGCGACGGCCTTCTCCTGACGGGATTTGGTGCAGAGGACCATCCAGTGGCGCTGATTTCCGGGGGGGCGGGCTGCGCCGGGGGCTGAACCGGGGGGTGATCCGGGGGAGAGTTCACCCCCGTCCGGCGGGGCGACTCTCGGCCGCGATCCTCTTTTTCTGCGGTGGTCGTTCATGCCGCCTCGCCTCCGGGACTGGACGCGGGACCCGCCAGAACCGGGTCCGGGAAGTGCCGCCCGCGGGTAAGAGTAACGCGCCGACGACACGGCTCAGATCGGCCATGGGAGGGTCGTCCATCAGCATTTCGCGCCCGGGGTTCAGGGTTTTCCGCCGCCGGGAAGGGCCCGCCGTCGGGCGGCGGGCAGGCCGCTTCGAACCGTGAGAGCCCAGACGAGAGCCCAGACGAAAGC
>SLDM01000337.1 GCA_007125255.1 Phycisphaerales bacterium | reverse complement strand
TCGGAGATGATCATGTCCTCCGGCTCGCAGAGCGTGGGGAAGATCGCTTCGTTGGCGTTCCAGCAACTGGTGAAGGTGTACGCCGCTTCCATCCCGTAGAACGTCGCGAGGCGCTTCTCCAGCGCTTCGTGCGGCGTGAACGTGCCGCAGATGAAACGCACCGAGGCGGTTCCCGCGCCGTACTTCTCGATCGCGTCGATGCCGGCCCGCTTGACCTCGGGATGATTGGCGAGGCCGAGGTAGTTGTTCGAGCAGAGGCAGACGACCTCGCCCGAGCCGCGCAGGCGCACCGTGGCGTCCATCGGCCCTTCGATCATCTGCAGATGCTTGATCTGACCCGTCTCCTCGAGATGGGACAGAGTCTTCTTCGCGCGATTGGGAAAGACATCGCTGCCGGCAAGGTTGGCGGTAGACATGTTCGGATACTCCTTGATCGAAGCGGTATTGTAGCGGCGACTCGAGCGCGCCGAGGGGCGCTTTTGCCACCGAAGGCCGGTAGGATCGACCGGAAGAATAGACTTGACCGGAGACGACGTATGGAGTTGAAGATCAATCCGCGCCGGATCGTTCGCGTCCTTTTCTGGATCATTGTCGCGCTGGGTGTTCTCGGGACGCTGAGCCAGATCCTTGTTCATCTTCTGGGCGGCGGATACTGGCTGCGGCTGGCGCATCGCCTCGACCTGGACGGCAACTGGAGCGTGCCGATCTACTATTCGGCGCTGGCCCTCATGCTGACCGCGGTTCTCTTCTTCGTGATTGCCCACCTGACCCGAGCCCGGAAAGGCCGTTTCGTCCGCCACTGGTACTTTGCCTCGGCCATGTTCGTCTTCATGAGCTTCGATGAAGCGATCGGCGTTCACGGGCTGATGAATGTACCGATGCGCCAGGCCTTCGACCTCCCGGAGTGGTTGACGCTGCCGTGGGTCATCCCCGGGACGATTCTGGTGATCGTGGTCGCGCTGATCTACCTGCCGATGGTGATGTCACTCTCGTCACCGGCCCGCATCCGCTTCTTCCTGGCCGGCGCGGTCTTCATCGGCGGCGCGGTCGGCATGGAAACCGTCGGCATGCTGATGGTGGTCTCCTTCCCCGAGCAACCGGCGTTCTACACCGCCAGCGCGATCGTCGAGGAACTGATGGAGAAATTCGGCATCCTCATCCTGATCGACGCCCTGCTGCGACACCTGGTGAACATGACCGATCGGATCGAGATTCGCCTGACGCCCGATCCGCCCTATTTTTCTTCCGGCGAAAGCGACACGGCTCGGTCGAACTGATTCACGTCGCGGGGCCCGCCGGGCCCTCCGTCTGGCCTTCCGTCTGGCCTTCCGTCTGGCCCCCCGCATGAATCGTCCGCTGAATGCCGGGGATCAGGTACGACTCGAAGGCCGCGTCAAAGTCATGCTGCGGCCGATAGTCCCAGTCATTCCGCGCCGCACGATCATCGACACGGGCCGGCCAGGAATCGACGATGTTCTGCCGCGCGGCCACGGGTTCGAAGACAATGTCCGCCTCCGGAAAATAAGTGCGGGTCTTCTCCGCAAACTCGCCCGCACTCGGACTGAACGCGCCGACGTTGTAGACCCTCTGCGAGAGGCGTTCCGCATCGGCCGCCGCCAGTTGCCCGATCGCGCGAATCGCATCCGGCATGGTCATGAACGGAATCGTCCGGTCCGCACCGACAAACGAAGCGTACCGTTCGCCCCGGGCGGCATGGTGGATCATGAGCGGGGCGAAGTCGCTCGTTCCGCCCGTCGGCGTTGTCTCCGCGCTCAGGATGCCGGGAAATCGAATCGCGCGGAAGTCCAACCCGCCGGCTGCTTCGCGGTCACGCCACGTCAGGTACCGCCCAAGCTGTTCGCAGTAGAGCTTGTTGCAGCCGTACATCGTGATCGGCTGCAGGAACTGATCCTCACGCACCGGTTCGGCGCGGTTCCTGGTCTCCACGTCCGGCAGTCCGTACACCGCAATCGTGCTCGGGAACAGAAACCGCACGCGCCGGGCGTGCCGTTCGGCATGCTCGCGGGCCAGGCGCAGCAGGGCGACCGTGCCGTTGACGTTGATGTCATGGGCCTCGTATGGCCGCTTCTCCGCGGTCGAGCTGAGCAGCGCGGCAAGGTGGTACACCGCATCGATCTCGCAGGAAGCGAACAGCCGCTTCATTGCCGCTTCATCGCGGATGTCGGCGACGGCGGCCTCCCGGCAGTGCGAGGCGACCGATGTATCGAGCGGATTCAGGTCGACCGCCAGAATGTCCTTCCGGCCCGCTTCGTGCAGCGCGCGGATCAGCCCGTGGCCGATCTCACCTCCCGCGCCGGTGATCAGGACGGCCCCGGTGCGGGTCGTGCCGGTCGGCGTGTCGGGTTCTGATTCGTCGCGGCTGTCCTGGGTCATATCGATTACCACTCGCGCAGCAGATTGGGTTGGAGGCACTCGGGAAGGCATGGTGCGCCATTGTAGGGCGTACGGCGTATCGCGCGTCGTTGAAGATCGTTCGTGATAAACTTGGGGATTGTCCCTCACCGCCGCTCTGCTCCTCTCAACGCCTCCGTTGTATCCGCATTGAAGATGCCGCCCCGAGAAAATCGAACGCTCACGCTGCTGCTGGCGGTGACGCTTCTGGTCGGGTTCGGGCTTCGCATGACGGCGCCGAGCGACCTGGACGAAAAGACGCAGCACAAGACGATCGCCTACACGGTGGACATCGTTGAGAATGAGCGCTGGTTCCTGCCGCGCAGCGACGCGGGCGAGCCGGCGACCAAGCCGCTTCTGTTCAACTGGCTTGCCGTGCCGGCCGTCGTGACGTTCGGCTACGACCGGGAGTGGGTGATCAAGCTCCCGTCTCTCCTCTCGGGGCTGGGGACGATCGGGCTCTCCATCTGGTTTGCGGGCTGGATCGTGACGGTACGCGGCCGGAATTCAGAGGACCTCGGAACCCACGATGGCTCATCGATGGCCGGCGCGTTCGGCGTCGTTGCGGGCATTCTGCTCTTTGCCGGCTATCCAATGTTCAAACAGGTTTACATTGCCCGGCCCGAGATGATCAACGCGTTCATGATCGTCGCCTCCTGGGCGCTGGCCACGCTGCTCCTGCATCACCTCTCCGGCGGGACCGGCCGGAGAAAACTCTTCGTGATCGCCGCCGCCTTCTGGATCACCATCGGACTGGCCGCGCTGGCCAAGGGTCCGCCCGCACTGCTCGGCATCATCTACCTCGTGCTGGCGTCCAAGCTGATCTACGGTCGGTGGTCGCTGCTGGTC
>SLDM01000129.1 GCA_007125255.1 Phycisphaerales bacterium | reverse complement strand
TCCGGCTGAGCCTGCTCGAGCAGGGGGGTGACCGGCTTCCATTGAGCTACGTCGATCTGCACTGTGAGTATCAGCCGGCCGGGGAGGGCGGCCGCATCGTGCAGAGTGACGGCATGCGCTCGTTCCAGATCGGTCGCCGCCGCACATCCGGCTGAAAAGCGCTGCGGTGGAGCGGCTTCGAACGGCGTCGCCATGGGACCATTCGGGGCGATTGAGCCGGATTCAGCTTGACAATCCGCACCAATTGAGAATGATTCGCAGGTCGGGCCGGCCCATGCCCGGGTTCGCCCGGGTGCTGGCAGCGCCGCGGCCCGCCGGGACGCGGTTCGTCGGTTTCGGTTACCCCTGCTTCCTCCCTCGCGCCCAGGTCTCCACCGTGTCCACCGACCAGAGCTTGATTCTGAATCCGTCCCCGACCCGAGGGACGCAGCGCGATGCGTCCGGCCGCGATCTGCCGACGGCGGCGGAGATGGCTCGATCCGGGTCCCATTGGCCGCTGGCCCTGGCGATCGGCATGCTCTTTCTCGGCGCGCTGCCGGATGGATTGATTGCCCCGTTGCTCAATGATCTCTTCGTGCAGCGGTACGGGGCGAGCGTCGGCGCGGCCCACTGGTTTATGGCGGTTAACCTGATCGGCGCGATCGCGGTGGTGCCGATCCTGTCACGATTGCGCCGCTCCCTTCCGCCCTCGGTCCTGTTGGCCGGCGCGGCGGTGGTCAACGGCCTGTTGCTGGCGGTGATGGCGCTGCCCATCGGTTTCGCCGCCACGATCGTGCTGCGCATCTTCGAGGGGGCGGCCGACCTGGCGATGCTGGCGATCATCTTTGATCTGCTCGGCAAGGCGGGGCGCGATTCC
Organism: Phycisphaerales bacterium; assembly: GCA_007125255.1. Taxonomy (GTDB): domain Bacteria; phylum Planctomycetota; class Phycisphaerae; order Phycisphaerales; family SM1A02; genus SKZB01. The sequence continues at coordinate 2,411 of SLDM01000129.1, read as the reverse complement.
AGTCGCGGGGCGCGCTTCGGGGCGGCGGGGACGGTCCTGCTCTTCGGTCTGGCGATCGGTGTCGTAGCGGGCGGGTTCATCGGAAACCACACGCCGGTGCTGGCATTCGTGGCCGGCGCGGGCGCGTGTCTGGTGATTGCAGCCGTGGCGATCGCGCGCCACAGCGCGTTCGACGGGCTGGTGCGATCGTGTCCCGTGGTCGGTGATCTCGGCACGATCATGCCGAAGCCCAAGCCGCTCTGGCCCACCCTGCTCATGGTCGGCAGCGACCGCGCCATCGCCGGAGTCGCGGCCACGACCGTGATCTTCTACTTCGCCCAGGTCCTCGAACTCACCGCGGCGTGGCGCGGCGGGCTGCTCGGCGTGGCATTGCTGCTGGTCGCCATCGGCGCCTGGCCGGCCGGATTGCTTGCCGACCGCGTCGGCCACCTGCGGCTGCGCTGGATCAGCGGGCTCTTCTATGCGGGCAGTCTGGTCATGATTCCGCTGGCGAGTTCCTTCGGCATGCCGATGTTGATCATCGCGCTGGGGATTTTCGGCCTTTCCGGCGCGGCGCTCATGCCGACGAGCCTCGCCCTCGCCTGCGAAAGCGGCAAGGGATCGGTGGCGATGGGGGCGTACCACGCCTGCGGTAACGTGGGCTATCACCTCTTCGGGGTCGGGCTGGCCGCCATGCTGCTTTCGTTCATCGGCGGCGCGGAGCCGGCCACGTGGGTTTACCATGTGATTCTGATCGGGTTCGCGGCGGCCCATCTCCTGCTCGGCACGGTGAGCTGCCTCGTTCTGAAGCGGCGTCTGCGGTAACCTGCTCCGTATTGGTTCGCCTGTCCCGGCAAGTGCCGATTCCGACGGGATTGACCGCAGCAGGAGGAGCTGACCGTGGTTGCCGATGCCGCCCAGCGGGAGTTCGCGCGGGAGTATCGCCGCGAGATTGAATCGTGGCTGAGCCGGCGGCTGCGCTATTTCTGTATCGCGTGCCTGATCTTCGCGTGTCTCGATCTGATGATGGTCATCGTGGGCATGACCTTTCCGCGCGGTCCCGAGGGACTCACCCGGCTCGATTCGATCGAGGGGACGTTCGCGGTGTTCGTCATCCTGGCCGGGGCTTCGGCGGTGCTGGCCATTCTTTCCCGGCGCGAGTGGCGCGATGGCAGCCGCGAACGCGTGCTCAAGGTGGCCAGTTGGCTGATCCTGTTTCTGGGGTCGATCACCATCCTGAGCGCCGTGGTGCTCCACGCCCTGAACACGGATCGCTCGATCAACCCCTTGTTCGCGCTCTTCGCGTGGCACCTGACGGCGTGTCTCTTTCTCCCGTGGACGCCGCGCGAGTCGATCCGACCGTTTCTCCCGCTGATGGGCGGGTGGATCGTGGTCATGGTGCTCGTGCAGCCGGGTGAAGGCGTCTGGCCGTGGCTGGGGCGCATCCTGTTCAGCCCGCTGATCTTTCTGCCGGGCGTATTGATCTGCTGGTGGCGGTTGCGGCGGCATGGTGAACGCTTCGCTTCGCGCATGCGCGGCAAGCTGTTCTCCAGTATGCGCGAGGAACTGAGACGCGCCCGCGCGATTCATGAGAGTCTCTTTCCCGATGAGTTCAACGACCGGCAGATCGGTTTTCGCTACAGCTTCACGCCGATGCGGGATATGGGTGGTGATTTCATCCACATCCATCGGCCGAATCCTGATCGCGTGGACGCCATCCTGATCGATGTCACCGGTCACGGACTGGCCTCGGCGCTGACGGTGAACCGGTTGTACGGAGAGATCGAGCGCCTGCGGGCGGAAATGCCGAACGCCACTCCGGCGGAGATGATTGGTCTGCTCAACCGCTACATCTGGCTGACCCTCGCCAAGCACGGCGTCTTCGCGACCGCCATCGCGCTCTCCGTCGACCTGCAGCGGGGCGTGCTCACGTGGGCGAGCGCCGGCCATCCACCGGCCTTTCTGCTCGGCGTGAACGGATCGATGAAGGATCTCGAGTCCACCGCGTTTCTGCTCGGCGCGGTCGGCGATGGGGAGTTCGAAGCCGAGGATCGGCAGATCGAACTGGCGCCGAATGACCTGGTCATCGCCTATACCGACGGGGCGTTCGAAGTGCGCGGCCGGAACGGGGGGCAGCTCGGCCTGGCGCGACTGCGCGAATGGGTCGGCGCGGAGGTGAAGCAGTGTGACCCCCGGCGACTGGCCAACCGCATCGCGCAGTTCGCCGACGGCTTGACCGAGGATGACATCCTCATCGCGGTCATCGAATTTCGGGGCAAAGCCGACTCCGCCGCGGCCCGAGCCCCCGGCCGCGCGCCAACCACGGAACGTCAGTCCGCCACGTGATCGACCCGGCGGGGTTCCACGGCCAGCGACCAACGGGAGTCGGCCGTGCAAGATGGAAGGACGATCACCCGACGAAAGCAGGACGC
>SLDM01000242.1 GCA_007125255.1 Phycisphaerales bacterium | reverse complement strand
TTGATGAGAAGATGCTCATCCGGCGACATGCGGGCGGCCCGGTCGATGCCCTCGGCGACGGCGTGGGCGGTCTCAAGGGCGGGAATCAGTCCTTCGGACTCCGCGAGACACCGGAACGCCGCGAGAGCCGCCTCATCGCTCACCGCGGTGTAGCTCACACGGCCGGCATCCCGCCAGTAGGCGTGTTCAGGCCCGACGCCCGGATAATCGAGTCCGGCCGAGCAGGAGTGGACCTCCGCGGTCTGGCCGAACTCATCCTGCAGAACGTAGCTGAGCGAGCCGTGAAGCACGCCGGGCCGGCCGTGGGCGAGGGGGGCGGCGTGTTCGCCGTTCGAGGCCGAGCGCCCGCCCGCCTCCACGCCGATGAGCGCCACTCCGGCATCGTCAACGAAGGGGTAAAAGATTCCCGCCGCGTTGGACCCGCCGCCGACGCAGGCGACGATGGCATCGGGCAGTCGGCCGATCTGCGCGAGGCACTGCTCGCGCGCCTCCCGGCCGATCACGCTCTGAAAATCGCGCACGATGCGCGGGAAGGGATGGGGGCCGACGACGGAGCCGAGAATGTAATGCGTCGTCTCGACCGATCCCATCCAGTCGCGCATGGCTTCGTTGGTCGCATCCTTGAGGGTGCGCGACCCCGTTTCGACCACATTCACCTGCGCGCCGAGCAGTTTCATGCGGAAGACGTTCAGCGACTGGCGGCGGGCGTCTTCGGCGCCCATGTACACTTCGCACTCGAGCCCGAAACGGGCGCACGCCGTGGCGGTGGCGACCCCGTGCTGGCCGGCCCCGGTTTCCGCAATGACGCGTTTCTTGCCCATCCGGTGGGTGAGCAGCGCCTGGCCGACCGTGTTGTTGATCTTGTGGGCGCCGGTATGCGCCAGGTCTTCGCGCTTGAGCCAGATCCGGGCGCCGCCCGTCGCCGCGGTGAGCTGCGGACAGGACGTCAGGGGCGTCGCGCGGCCGACGTAGGTGTGCAGCAGCTCCTGGAGTTCCCGCGTGAAGGTCGGGTCCTGAATCGCGCGGTCGTACTCAAGCTCGAGTTGTTCGAGGGCGCCGACGAGCGTTTCCGGAACGTACCGGCCGCCGAATCGGCCGAACCGGCCGCGGGCATCGGGCACCTGGGAGAGAGGTGTCATGGTCATGTCGGCAGCATGGTAGGCAAACCGGCGGCCTTTGCATGACCGGAGGGTGAAGATGCCCCCGCGCGTCCGAATCATCGCGTGTCGGTCACGCCGGACCATCCGTTCGGAAGGAGGCGGTTGTGATCACAGGTTATCGGCCGGGACCGGCCGTTCCAGTCGCACCTGAGTGGAGATGCCGCGCGGAAAACTGAAACCCGGCCCGCCGCACTGCGTACTCTTAAGAGAGCAGGCGAAGTCTTCCGTACGGACCTCACCTGCCCCCGTCTTCGGGTCAGTCCCGCCTCGGGGTGAGGCTTACGGCCAATCTTACGGCCAGTCTTACGGCCAGCCTTCGGGCAAGAGAAGTTCGCGAGAGAGAGCGGACCTTCCAGCAATGAAGTGCGATCGTGGCGGATTGACCGCGGCGATCTGCGTGTGTTAATCGAGAGGAGAGAAGTCATGCTGAAGAACAGCCACGTCTTTCGGGGGTGTTATCCGGTCGCGGTCCTGGCCGCAGCCTGTATCGGCGTCGGCGCGATGACGTCGACCGCCCAGGCATCACTGATTCTGATGGATGGCAACGCCCTGTTCGACACGAGCCTGCCCGGCAGTTCCGCCGGTACGTCGGGCGGCGCATCGGTCTTCCGTCCGAACTCCGCGCAGTCCGCGAACTACCTGTCGCAGCAGAGTTGGCACTTCCGCATCGACGGCGTGCACAACAAGCAGTACATGTTCGCCAGCAATCACGGAAACTTCACCCAGAGCGGCATGTTCAGTTCCCTCGGCACGATGAACTGGACGGGACTGGCCGGCGGCCTGTTGAACGCGGAGTTGCAGATTGCCCTCGCGGACGGTGCGGAGCTCAATCAGGCCGTGCTGACGCAGACGATGTCCATCACCAATACCTCGCAGAGCGCCTTCACGATTTCGCTCTTTCACTACGCGGACATCAACGCCGGCGGGGCGTCGGTCTTCAACACGGCCCAGTCCCTGACGTCCGAACTGATGTCTTTCTCCAGCCCCGGTACCAACACGTTCGTTCACTGGGAGGGTGTCGGCGCCGATGCGCATGACTATCGCGCCCACAACTCCCTGTTCAATGATCTGGTCGGCCCGAACGCCTTCAACCTCGGCTCGCCGGTGAGTCCCCTCTCCGACATCGACGCGACCGGAGCGTATCAGTGGAATCTCACGATCGATCCAGGGGAAACGGTCTCGATCAAGTCGATCATCTCCGCCAATATCGCGATCCCCGCGCCCGGAGCGATCGGGCTGGCGATGGTTGCCGGTCTCTTCGGTCACTACGGGGGGGGCGGACGCCGGCGGCGCTACTGATCGGGCGTGCCCAGCCACCTCCGGAAGAATGCCAGCTGCCGGTTCTTGGCGTCCGCGGCGTGGCGACCGAAACCGGCGTGCTCGTTCGGCGCGCCGGTGTTCTCGTACGTGAGCCATTCGATGCGATCCGGGTGCCGGCTCCGCGCCTGGAGCGCCCGGATGAACGCCTCCTGTCCTTCGTACCGGATCCACTCATCCCCCCGGGCGTGAATCGCCTGGAAAGGGATCTCGCGCCACGACTCCAACTGCTGCATCGGGTCCAGTTCGCCAAGCCGCGTTTCCGGCAGGTGGCGGAACATCGCCCGGTCCTTCTGATACATCCACGAGCCGCTGGTCGCCTCGACCGAGGCGCACCGGAACGGGTGCGCGTCCGTCAGCCGCCGGATCGCCGCCATGCCCCCGGCCGACATGCCGCCGATCGCAACCCGTTCTGCATCGAAGACGCCGTAGGCATCCAGGGCGGCGAGAACATCGTCGACCTCTTCGGCCATCTGCGTGACCACGTCCAGGGTACGCTCCGGCTGCTGCAGCGCTTCGTCGTATCGTTCGCCGTGACCCGGCAGGTCAACCGCGCACGCGCCGAAGCCGGCCCGCATCCAGCGCAGGTACCGTCCCGGGTCCAGTTCCTTCGTGACGGTTCTTCCGTGCATCCAGAGGATCAACGGAACGGAGCGCCGGCCTTCCCAATCGGGATGCACCAGGAGTGCCGGCACACGTGACGGCCCCAGCGCTTCCCAGCGGGCATTCCTGCGCAATGATTGTGGCAGTTCGCCGGACAGATTCACCATAGGGGCGGCATCATAGCGAGCGGCGCCGCGCGCGGG
>SLDM01000094.1 GCA_007125255.1 Phycisphaerales bacterium | reverse complement strand
TGGCGCTGCGGGCCATGGAGCCGACGAGGTACTGGGATGGCGAGGTCGTCCTCCCGCTGGAGGAGTTCCTGCTCCGCCGGTAGCCGAATCTCGTGTATCAGACGGACCTCACCTCTGATCCGAGGGGCGTGCGCCGATTGTGGTGGTCGGAGTGACGGAACGAAGTGACGAAGTGACGGCCACCCAATCACCACGAGGGGTGCCATGCTTCATCGCGCAGCGTGAAGCATGAGGGTTACAACTCTTGCGAGACCGCATGCTTCGCCCTGCGGGACGAAGCATGGCACCCACTACCTGCGCGCCTGCAGCGTCCTCACTTCGTCACTCCGTCACTTCGTCACTTCGTCACTCCGCTCATACCGCTCATACCGCTCATATCCCACCTCCAGGCGCCGGCTCATCACTTCGGCCGCATCTTCACTGGAATCGATCAGCAGATATCCGCGCCCGTTCGCGGCGGCCGCTTCGCCCGTCGTGCCGCTGCCGGCGAAGAAGTCGAGGATCGTATCGCCGGGGTCGGTGTGCACCCTGACAATGCGGTCCAGAATGGCCCGCGGCTTCTGGGTCGGGTACCCGGTCTTCTCCCGGCCGCCGGTCGGCACGATCGTCTGCCACCAGACATCGGTCGGCGTCTTGCCGCGGGCGGCCTTCTCCCGGCCCACCAGGCCCGGGGCGAGGTAGGGAATCCGGTCGATCGCGTCGTAGTGAAAGACGTACCGCTCCGGGTCCAGCGCGTACCAGAGGATCGTGTCGTGCTTGGCGGGCCACTTCCGCTTCGACCGTCCACCGAAGTCGTACGCCCAGATGATCTCGTTCATGAAGCACGCGCGGCCGAGCAACTGATCGAGCGCGACCTTGATGTAATGCACTTCCCGCGCATCGAGATGGACGAACAGTGAACCATCCGGCGTCAGACAGCGCAGGGCCGCTTCGATGCGCGGCATCAGGAACGCGGTGAAGTCATCGAACCGGTCCGCGAACGCGGGGCTGCCGTGAACCTGCGACACGTATCGACGGCCCCCAAATCCGGTGCGGTCACCTCCGGTGCGGTCGCCCCCGTTGCCGTCACCCCCATCGCGATCACTCCCTTTGCGGTCACTCGAGTTCGCCCCGGTCGCCGCCTGGACTTTGATGCGCGTGCGCTTCTGCACCGTGCCGGTATTGAAGGGGGGATCGATATAGATCAATCGCGCGAACGCATCGGGCAACGTGGGAAGGACCTCCTGATTGTCACCGTGAATGATCCGCTGCACGCGGGCATCCTACCGCGCCGTGACACTCGGCCGGCTGCTGCGCCCCGCTGCGCCGGTCCCGACCGAGGGGGTCATCCAAATTCCATCACCGCAGAGGACGCGGAGGGCGCGGAGAAGCATCAGGCGCTCGGGGAGAAAGCGATCAGGGCGGGCCTGTGGCACAAGGCGAGTTCCAGAAGAAGATCCGGGCTTGGAGGATCTCTGCCGCGGAGGAGGCCCAACCCTCAGAGACCAGTCCTCAGAGACCAGTCCTCAGAGACCAGTCCTCAAAGACCAGTCCTCGGAAGTCGTGAGAAGAATCGTTCGCGTGAGCAATCTCCTGCAGATTCATCCTTCTCGATTCCTCCGCGCTCTCCGCGTCCTCCGCGGTTCGGTTCCGGACGCGTGATACAGAACTGAGTTATCAGGCGCGGCGCAGGGCTTCGATCCGCCGGCCCGTCGGCGGGTGGGAGGCGAAGAGGTTCGTCAACGTCTTGCCGACAAACGGCTCGACGATGAAGAGGTTGTTCATCGCGGGGTTGGGGTTCTGCATCGGAACCCGCTTCGCGCTGCTCTCGAGCTTCTGCAGGGCGGAGATCAGGCCGTGGGGCGAACCGGCGATCCGCGCCCCGTCCGCGTCGGCGACGAACTCGCGCGATCGGCTGATCATCGCCTTGATGATCGCCGCCCCGACCGCACCGAGCAGCACCACGCCGATCAAGACCAGCGGGTTGCCCCCGCCACGGCCGCCGCCCATGCCGAAGAAGAACGCGAACTGCGCGAGCATGCTGAAGAGACCCGCGACCGTCGCGGCGATGGTGGAGATGAGCGTATCGCGGTTCCTGATATGCGCCAGCTCGTGGGCGATCACGCCCCGCAGCTCATCGCGGTCGAGCAGTTGCAACGCGCCTTCGGTAAACGCGACCGCGGCGTTCTTCGGGTTTCTGCCGGTGGCAAAGGCGTTCGGCGCCTGCTGCGGACAGATGTAGACGCGCGGCATGGGCAGGTTCGCTCGCTCGCTGAGCTCGCGCACCAGCGCCACCAGTTCCGGTGCCGAGCGGTCATCGACCGGCTGGGCCCGCATCGCAGCGATGGCCAACTTGTCGGAGAAGAACCAGGCGCTGAAGTTCATGGCCAGGGCGATCACGCCGGCGATGATCATGCCCGGGGCGCCCCAGAAGCTGCCGGCCCAGACGATCAGACCGAACAGGGCGGCCAGCAGCATGGCGGTCTTGAAGTTGTTCACGAATCGGGTCATGTCGGGAATGTCCCTGGTGGTTGTGTGGACGCACCCGCGTCCATGTGGTCAGTGTCATCCCTACGAAACACGATGCGCTGCGGTTCGTCGGCGGGGGGGCGCGGGGGCGGGCCTGGCACGCTCAGAAGATGCCGAACATCCGCGCGCACGCAACACTCATGAGCAAGGTGAATGCCAGGCGGACCCAGAAGAGCGGGAGCCGGTGGGTGAGATGGGCGCCGAAGTACCCGCCGATCAACGCCGTCGGGGCGAGACAGCCGGCGATCAGCAGACTGTCGGTGAGGTGGAGCATCTCGCCGGGAACTTTTTCGTTGGCATGCTGGTCGAGGGTCCAGTTCTTTCCGATCGCGCCGACGAGCGCGGTCAGGCACATGACGGCAGAGCTGGTCCCGATGCACTGCCGAAGTGGCAGGTTGGCAATGCGCTGCAGCAGCGGCACGGAGATTCCGCCCCCGCCGATTCCGAGCAGGCCGGCGAGGAATCCCATGATCGATCCGATCGTCCCCGAAGCCGCCGGTCCGGCCCGTTGCTCGCCGATCTCCGGCTCGGGGCGGCGCTTGATCAGGCGGACGACGTTGAACCCGATGATGTAGAGGAGGAAGACGCCGAAGATCTGCTGGAGCGCTTTCGCATCGAGTTGATCGCTCAGCCAGACGCCGATGAGGATGAACACGATCCCGAAGGGAAGCATCCACTTGAAGACATCCATGCGAATCGCGCCGCTGCGGGCGTGGTGGAGGGTAGCGGGGACGGCGACGAAGATATTGACGATCATCGCCGCGGCCTGGTAGAGGTGCTGATTC
>SLDM01000396.1 GCA_007125255.1 Phycisphaerales bacterium | reverse complement strand
TCTTCAACCACAAACACGCGATCGATGCCGGCAAAGCTCGCGATTGCATCGCGCGGGACGGTCAGCGCCCGCTCATCATCCTTGATGACGATGCTTCCTCGCGCGAACGCGCCGGGGCGAAGCGGGCCGGGGTTCTCCACATCCGCCTCGACCAGCAGAACGCGCCGGGCTTCATCAATCAGTGGACTCAATCGCGTGACGGATGCTTCATAGGTCTGCGTATCGTTCTCCACGGTGAAGCGGACCATCTGTCCAATTGCGATCATCGCTGCCCGTCGCTCCGGGACTTCGACGCGAAGACGCAAGCGGTCGATTCTCACCAGGCGCACGATCGGGTCACCTGCACTGAGAAACTCTCCCAATCCCGCCAGCCGCTGCTCGACCGCGCCGGCAAACGGTGCGAGGACGACGGTGTCACTCAGTCGCTGCCGGGCGATCTCGACATCCGTTTCACGTTCCTGCAGGAGGGCAAGCCGGTGCCGCGCTTCCTCCAGTGAATCTTCATATTGCGTCTCCGCGACGTCGACCGCTATCTCTGCGGCCTGCAGTTCGGAAGGAGGCGTCAGGCCACGCTCCGCAAGGGGCATGATGCGCTCAAGCTGCAACTGCGCCTCGCTGAGCTGCGCCTTCGCCCGCTTGACAATGTTCAGGTTCGTCAGGTCCGCCGAGACGGCATCGCTTCCATCCGGGCTCATCCCCAGCCGCACGCGCGCCTGAGCGAGTTGCGCCTCTGCCTGTCGCACACCGAGTTCATAATCCCGCTGCTCAATCAACGCGATGCGCTGACCTGCTTGAACGGTGTCGCCGAGATCGACATCCAGCAACTGCAATCGTCCCGCGACCTTGACCCCCACCGTTGCCGCATCGGATGCACCGAGCGAACCCACGACTTCAACCGTCCGTTCGAGGGCACGTTCATCCACCACCGCGACCTCAACCCGGCGCGGCTCATGTTCAGAGATGGGTGTCGACCGCGCTTCATCCTTGCCACCCAGCCATAGCCACAAGCCGCCCACCACGATCGCTGCCAGCACCGCCAATCCAATGATCCATCGCCAGATTCTCATCAGCATTTTTCCAGATCTTCGGGGCAGGAGAGCCGCTCATACTGCGGGGAACATGCTTTCATCGTATGGCCTGCCCACCACTCATGCGACTGAACGCGTGCGACCGTCTCCTGCAGTGGGTTGCCCAGTTCCGCATTCTTGCCGAGGATAGCGGCCATGAGCACGATCCCTCGACGACGAGATATAGACAACGCCGCCGCCAGACCGATCTATTTCATCCGGCTCCATCCCGCGGTCACCTGCCTCCCACTTATCGCCGCTCTCGCCCTCATCATCCCCGGTTGCGTCACCGTCAACCCGCACGAATCCTTCGCCGTAATTGATCGGACCATCGGCGACCGCACCCGGCAGCAGATCCACTGGCGGTCCGGCAGCGAGGAGGATGATGCGGTCGATCAAGCCATTCGGGAGATGCTCGCGCAACCCCTGACCGCCGATGCCGCTGCCCAGATTGCGCTGCTCAACAACCGCCGATTGCAGGCGATCTATGAGGACCTCGGTGTCGCGCAGGCCGATCTCGTCCAGGCCGGCCTGCTCAGCAACCCCACCTTCTCGCCATCGCTGCTCTTTCCCACTGCAGGAGGCGACCTTCGCCCCAACCTCGGCCTCACCCAGACCTTCCTCGATATCTTCTTCATCCCATTGCGCAAGCGTGTTGCAGAGTCACGCCTCGCCGCCGCGCAGCAGCGCATCGCCGATCGGGTCATTGCTCATGCTGCAAACACCCGCGCTGCGTTCTACCGCGTGCAGGCCGACATGCAGGCGGTCAGTCTGCTTCGCGACATCACCGCTTCCACGCGCGAGTCGCTCGACACCGTCCGCCAGTTCCGCGAAGCCGGCAGCGTCACGTACCTCGACGTTCGAAACAAGGAAGCGCTGCTTGAACGGGTGCAGATGGAACTGACCCGCGCAGATTCGCAACTCGACATCAGCCGTGAGCAGGTCACCGTCCTGATGGGACTGTCAGGCGATGATGCCGATCATGCCCGCTGGACTGCGGAGCCGGGCTTGCCACAACTCCCGCAGGACGAAATCCCCATGAAGGAACTCGAAGAGCGCTCGCTCGAGAACAGCCTCACGCTCGCTGCGATCCGTGCGGATGTCGATGCCGCCGGCGGTGAGCTTGGCATGACTGAAGCGTCCGCGCTGCTGCCCGCCGCCACCGCCGGCGCCTCCGCTCAGCGGCGCAGCGGCGAGTGGTTCGTCGGCCCGTCGCTCTCCATTCCCATTCCCATCTTTGATCAGGGGCAGGCCGTCAAAGCCGCTGCCGAACATCGCCTGCGCCAGCAACATCACAGCTACGAAGCAGCGATTGCCGAGGTGCGCTCCGCTTCGCGCACCGCGGCCCGCCGCGTGCGCATCGCCCGAGAGGTTGCCAACCACTATCGCGATGTCCTTTTGCCTCTGCGCGAGGAGATTTACGAGGACAGTCTGCTCCAGTTCAACGCGATGAACATCAGCATCCTCGACCTGATCGCCGTTCGCCAGCAGCAAATGGACACCGAGCGCGAATATATCGAAGCGCTGTTCGACTACTGGCTGGCCCGCACTCAACTCGATCAGATTCTTGCCGGGAGCACGCCGGGAATGACGGGGGCTGGGCAGTGACAGGCGGCACCCAGGCAGACGAGGACGAAACTGCTTGCGTACATCGATGCGAAGGCACACTGCGGCAACGGGAAGACGATCATCGCGGCAGCAGCCCGGCGGAAGCTGATCAACGAAAGCCCGTACTCCGGCCTGAAGTCCGGCGCGACGCCCAGCCGGTACAGCCGGTACGTCCACCCCGGGGAGATCGCGCGGGTGATCGATGCCGGCCCCGACGCGGAGTGGAAGGTTCTTTTCGGCCTGGCGCGGTATGCCGGGGTTCGGGTGCCTTCGGAGACGCACCTGCTGACGTGGGCGGATGTGGATTTCGAGCGATGCCGGATGACGGTGAAAAGTCCCAAGACGGAGCACCATGAAGGGCATGCGCAGCGGATTGTCCCGATCGTGCCGAAGCTGATGGCGTTGATCCAGGAGCGATTCGATACCTGCCCGGAAGGTGAGCAACGGCTTGTGACCATCGGCGACCAGGGCAGCAGCGTGACCCGGCCGGCACGGCGGATTATCACACGGGCAAGCGTGGAACCGTGGAAGCGACTCTGGCAGACCCTTCGACAATCGTGTGAGAAGGAATGGGCGATGACCATGCCGCAGTACGCGGTGAGCAAGTGGATCGGTCACAGCAT
>SLDM01000335.1 GCA_007125255.1 Phycisphaerales bacterium | reverse complement strand
GTGTTCTCGATTCTCTACGTTAACGTCATGATGAATTGATGCGACGGACCGCCATGACCGTTCACGCCACGTCCCGCCCGCGGGTCACCGCTTCGCTGCTGCGCCGCTACATCACCCTGATGGCGATCTTCACCTTCGTCATGTTCACGGCGTGGGCGGTGGCCAAACAGTACCTCCAGGCGCCGCCAGGAGACTTCGAAGTGCGCCAGGGGGACATCCTGCTGTCCGACCGCAAGTACGACGAAGCCATCGAACGGTTCGAGAAGTTCCGCGCGTATATCGAGGCGCAAGCGGAAGAGAATCCGGATGATGCCGATGCCGCGCGCAACCTGGCCACGATCCTGAGCCGCATCGCGGATTTGCAGCGGCGGCAGTCTGAGTACGACGCGGCTCTGGCGGCCTACCGGCGGGCGATGGAGGGTCTGCAAGGACTCGATGAAGAGAATCGCAACCGGCGGGGGACGCAGGCAACCCTGGCCGATCTGTACCGTTCCCTCGGCTACCTTCTCGTTGAGATGGATCGAGCTGAAGAGGCGATGGGCCACTTCGCCGAGTCCAGGGATATCACCGCCCGCCTGGCCGAAGCCGACCCCGACGATCTGCAGGCGCGCCGAAACCTCGGCGTGGCGTATTTCTCGCTCGGCTTCGGGGCGCAGGAGAGCGGGCACCTGGACGACGCGGTGGAGGCGTTCGAGCGCTACGTCACCATCGCCGACGAACTCGTCCAGCGCGCCCCGGACTACCTGGTGCTGCAACGTGATCTGCGGATCGCCTGTGAACGCCTCGGTGACATGTTGCGGCGGACCGGCGCGTACGACGAAGCGCGACCGCTTCTGCAGCGCGGTGTCGAGATCGCCGAGGCGCTGGTCGATCGATCACCGGACCATGTCGAAGCGCGGCGCGAACTGGTGCTCGCCCTGGAGAACCTTGCACATCTTTACGTCGACCTGGCCCGCCACGAAGGATCGATTGGCGATGGTGAGTCTCATTCTGAGATCGCCGCGGCGCTCCTGGCCCAAGCCGGGAAGGAGATCGAACGTATGGCGGAACTCGGCCGGTTGGAGCCACGTGATCAGAACACGCGCGAACGCATCACTGATCTGAAGGAGCGCGCGGTGGAGGCGAAGGGTTCTGCGGGCTGATCCAAGCCGACGAGGAAGCACCGTCACGGTCGCTCGTCAGATCAGGAAGACGCTTTCTTCAGAACGTGGCCGTTCTTCCGGTAGATCTCTTCCATACGCTCGCGGATGGGCTTGATCTTCCTGCCGTCCAGTTCCCTCACCGTGCGCACGAGAAGATCGATCATGCCGTGGTAATCGTTCACGGAGATGAACTCCGGTCCAACGCGGGCCGGTCGCTGGCCGTTCAGCACGCCGTCGATGTCCTGCATGTTGTGGTAGTTGCCCAGCGGCAGACAGACGCAGGTGGATTCGTAGCCGTAGCTGCTGAACGCGGTCGCCTCACACGCGCCGCCGGGCATCAGCTTGCGCTGCCAGCGGTAATCGGCATGCTTTTTCTGGTGTTCCAGAAGGATGGCGCTGATCGCGTTGGTCAGGTTCGGCTCGAAGACGCTGACCCGGTCGCCCACGCGCAGGATCGGTCCCGCCCCGATGGGCGATTCGGCAAAACTGCGCGAGTTCTCCAGGCAGATGAGCCGTGATGACTTCGGGACGGATTTATGCTTGCACGCGCCGATCGCGCCGACGAAGCCGACTTCTTCGGCCAGCGTGAACAGGATGCCGACATGTTCCAGCCCCTTGCGCTTCCGGGCAAGGTCGAGTGTTGCCAGCGCCGCCGCCACCGCGGCCAGGTCATCACATGCGTGGGTGTAGAGAAAGTTGTCCTGATCGACATGGGGCAGGTTCTGGTGGTCTTCGAACCACCAGCGGCCGATGTCGCCCTTCTGGAGTGCCGCCGGTCGGGTCAGGCGCGCGGTGACGCGCTTGAACGGTTTGGCCTTGCTGTCGAGTGATTCGATCACCCCGGGGTGCGGCTCATCGGCGCGGTCCAGGATCTCGATGCGGGCGTGTTCAAAGTAGGCATCGTGCACCCCGCCGCGAAACTCCAGCTCCACTGTCGTTTCATCGATCATCTTTCGGACGACGAAGGCGGGGTGATCGAGGTGGGCGGTGATGTAGATCGGCTTGGGGCGCTTCCGATCGGTGCGTGTGCGCGTCTGGGTAATCAGCAGGTTGCCGACCTTGTCGCGCTTCAGCTTGAGATTTCTGCCGCGCCGGTCGACCCAATCCTCGATCCACGCGATGACGCGATCCTCGCGTCCGGCGGCGGTGGGGAGGGAGGTCAGATCCAGCAGCCACCGTTCGTGGTCGAGTTGCGCTTTGGAACGGGCGGAGTCGCTTTTCGTCATGCGTGCATGGTAAGCCCACCGCACGTTCGAGACCAAGCCGCCGCCCTCCATCCCTCCGTGGCTATGTGCCTTCGTGCCTCCGTGCCTACGTGCCTTCCGCTCGTCTCAACACCACCGCCGAGTTCTGACCGCCCTGGCTGGAGCTGAAGACCAGGACGTATCCGAGCTTCGCCGGCCGAGCCTCGCACGCGTTGGCGTTGAGCGTTTCCACGCCGGTCGTGTTCAGCCGAGCGGGCAGGGTCTGGGTGCGGATCGCCTGCGCGCCGATACAGAGGGCCAGGGCGTTGTTGCCCGCGTTGCAGTTGCCGGTGAAGGGCACGGTCGTGATCAGCGGGATGACTTTCGTGCGGCTGCCGAAGACGCGCTGAATCGCCGCGGCTTCGGCGCGATCGGTGGTTGGCATGCCCGAGCCGAAGGGAATGATCGCGTCGACCTCGCCCGGTGCGATTCCCGCCTGCTGCATGGCCAGCTCAATGGCGTCGCCGAGACCAGGATCGTCCGGCTCGATGTCATAGCTGATCGAGTTGGCGCACTGCGACTGAGTGGACGCGCAGCCGGCGACCTCGGCAATCGGGGTCGCGCCGCGCTGCTGCGCGGTTTCCAGCGCTTCGACGATGAGGATGCCGCCGCCTTCTCCCAGTAATGTGCCGCGGGCGTCGGCGCTGAACGGCCGGACGATGGAGGCGGGGTCTTCTTCGCCGGTCGTCTGCGCGAGCCGGTTGGCGCAATTCTGGCGGAAGAAGGCCATCGGATTGATCTTGAACTCCGCGCCGCCGGTCATACAGACATCCGCCCCTCCGCGGGCGATGACGCGTACCGATTCCCCGAGCGACAGGCCGCCGGAGGCCTCGGTGCAGGTGATCGTATTGCTCGGCCCCCGGGCGTCGTGAATGATCGTCACGTGACACGAAAGCATGTTGGGCAGGTACTTCAG
>SLDM01000310.1 GCA_007125255.1 Phycisphaerales bacterium | reverse complement strand
TGGTCAACGGCGAGGAGATCCAGGAGCCCATCAACTCGCGTCGACCGTCGCGCGGCACCCGGACGCAGGAACCGTTCCTCGTGGAAGTCCCGCGCTGACTCAGCTTCGCCAACAACGCGCAAAGAGCGATTCACTGATCGGTCGGTTGGGGGGGCGATCGTGGCCGGGCCCACCCTCACCCCGTCGGCGGCCGCGCGGTCATCTGATCATCTTCTGAGGATCGGGCTTCATCCGGCAGCCGAAAGTCCTCCGCCGCCTCCGCGCGCGATCCGATCAGCGACTGTTGCTCGCGCCGCAGGTGCGTGATGTCCGATCCGCATTCCACGCACCGATCGGTCGAGCGCTGGTGCGTCAGGTTGTACCCGCAGTCGGGGCAGTAGGGATGATTGGACGGAATGATCCGGTTCACCAGCGCCGCCCCTCCAAAAAGCAGGTACGCGCCGAAGACAACCTTGATCGCCGGGCCGGCCAGGGCGACCAGGAGTCGCGGGAGGTCGTCCTGAGCCCAAATGAAAAACCACCCGATCGCGGTGAGCAGTTCGGGAACCGCCCACGCGATCAGGAAGATGCCGATGGCCTTCAGGACCAGCCGAAACCAGGTTTTGTGCTTCATGCGCTTCCCTCTTCCTCTCCCACTCCCCCCCGGCTGCCCGTGGCCGTCGTCACATCGCCGATGGATGCCAGATGGTTTTCATCTCCACGAACGGTTCGATGCGCCAGGGTGAGTGGCAGACGTTTTCGTCCGCCCAGTCATCCTCGCGAATCGTGTCGACCCGCACCCGTTTGACGTTCTCCGCGGCGCCGAGCTCGAGGGCCGTCTTCGCCTTCTGCGGCAGGTTGGCGGCGCTGATCGCGTTCACCTCCCGATGATGGGCGAGGGGTTCGAGCAGTTCACTTCGTTGACCGGTGAGAATGTTGACCACCCCCGCGGGGACATCAGAGGTGGCGCAGACCTCGCCGAGGATCGCCGCGGGCAGGGGGTGCCGGTCGCTGCCGATGGCGATGATGGCATTGCCCGCGCAGAGCGGCGGGGCGATCAGCGAGATCAACCCGAGCAGGGGCGGCTCATCCGGCGCGACCACGCCGACGAGGCCGGTCGGTTCCGGAACGGTGAAGTTGTAATGCGGTCCGGCAACGGGATTGTTGGTGCCGAGCACCTGGGCGTACTTGTCCGCCCACCCGCCGAAAGAGACCAGGCGGTCGATGGCGAGGTCGACTTCGTTGAGAACTTCCCTGCGGATCGTGGCGGAACGGCGGGATCGGCCGGAGGATTCGGACGTGGCCAGAATGGCTTCGGCGAACTCCCCGCGCTTGCCTTCCATCATCTCCGCCATGCGGTAGAGCACCTGCCCGCGAAGGTACGGTGTCGCCCCGGCCCAGCCGGGCTGCGCCCTCGCCGCCGCTTCGACCGCCTCCCGCAGGTCCTTGCGCGAAGCGTGGCAGAGGTGCGCCAGCACCCCACCGCTCGCGCTTTCGATCTTCAGCGAGCGGCCGGACTCGGTGCGCGGGAACTTCCCCCCGATGAAGAGTTTGTACGTCTTGGTGACCTGGAGGCGGGTGGACATGGTCTCATCACTCTAACCGTGCCGGATCGGGGGGACCAACCGGCCAACCTCAGGCGTCACTTCTTTCGAGACACCAGCAGATCCGCCTTCACTTCGATGCCGCGCACCTTCGAGCGCAGCGCTTCGACGTTCGGGGAGTACCGTTCGGCGGTCCTGAGATCGACGAAGTCCTCTTCGACCAGCCGGGCGAGGCTGGTGATGAAGTCGTGCATGCCCTCACTGGTTGAGCCGTGCATGATCGCGGGGAGGTTTTCATCTTCACCCTCCCGGATGGCATCCTCGACGGTGGGCGTGTTGATCAGGACTTCGGTGGCGGGGACGCGCTGGAGATCCTTCCGAACGGACGGCACGAGCCGCTGCGCCATGACCGCCTTCAGCCCCGCCGCGAGGGCCGAGCGGATGAAGGGGTGTTCGTGGCTGGGGAAGAACTCGAGAATGCGGGCCAGGCTCTGCGTCGTATCCGCGGTATGGAGCGTGCAGAAGACGAGGTGGCCGGTTTCCGCGGCCTGGATACCTGCCATCATCGTTTCGCGGTCACGCAACTCGCCGATCATGAGCACATCCGGATCCTGACGCACCGCGGCCCGGAGCGCGCGGGGGAAGTCCGGCACGTCGATGCCGATCTCGCGCTGACTGATGAATGAATGCTTCGGCCGGAAGAGATACTCAACCGGATCTTCGATGGTGATGATGTTGCACGCGCGGCAGTCATTGATGTGATCGATCATCGCCGCAAGCGTGGAGGACTTGCCGCTTCCCGTGACGCCGCAGACGATGACGAGTCCTTCGTGGGCTTCGTCTGCGATCTTCTCGTAGATCGAGGGCAGGTGGAGTTCGTTGAAGTCGGGAATCGTAGGATTGACCCGCCGAATCGCCGCGTGCCAGCCGCCACCGGCCTTGAAGAGGCTGCACCGGAAGCGCTCCTCCGCTCCCTCGTGATGGGAGAAATCGATGCCGCCGTCGTGTTCGAGCGTCTCGCGCAGATGCTCGGGCACGAGCGGCTTGAGCAGGTGCTTGGTGTCATCCGCGTCGAGGTCCGGCGCATCCACGCGGTGGAGGGCGGAGGCGACGCGAAGGATGGGCGGGACGCCGACCTTGATATGCAGGTCGGACGCGCCCACTTCCCTCATTTTCAGAAGAAGCCGCTGGATCGTCAGTGCGCCGAGCATGGTGCCCCCTTTCGTCGGCCGGAGTCGTGGTCCACCGACTCTGATGATACGCGAACGACGGGGCGGATTGCGAGCCGAATCCCGCCCGGCCGCCCTTTTGAAGTATCCTGTCCCGCCATGAGTGCCGCGAAGACCAAGACGGATCAGACAGACACCCCGATCACCCCCCCCAACTCCCTGCGCCAGGCGGTGGAGGAGTACATCGAGCAGGCCGGCCGGATCCGCCTGGGCGGCGGGGAAAAGGGCATCGCCCGCCAGCACCGCCACGGCCGGCTGACCGCCCGCGAGCGCATCGAGAAGCTCATCGACTCTCCCGGCGACGCCCCGGTCTCGGGGACCTGGTCGACGGCGTCCGGCTTCGAGTGCGGCCTCTTCGCGGCGTTCAACATGTACCGCGACTACGGCGGCGCGCCTTCGGCCGGCGTCGTCACCACCATTGCCCCGGTGGGCGGCAAGCTGTCGATGATCATCGCCAATGACGCGACGGTGAAGGCCGGCGCGTTCTTTCCGATGACCTGCAAGAAGATCATCCGCGCCCAGATGATCGCCGAACGGGCCCGCCTGCCGCTG
>SLDM01000545.1 GCA_007125255.1 Phycisphaerales bacterium | reverse complement strand
TGATGTGCAGCGGTTCCGGCTGGGGGAACCGATTCACGCCCGCCCGGCTTCAAGGCTCTATCGCACCCGGAAGTTCGCCCGGCGCCACCGGACGCTGGTGGTCGCGACCGCGCTGATGTTCCTCCTGCTCATCGGTGTGATCGCCGGTTTGTCCAGGTATGCGGTGGAGACCCGCGCCGCGGCGGAAGCCATCGAATCCGCGCGGCAGGAGGCGCTGGTGGCTCAGCGCGAGGCGGAAGAACGATCCGAGGAGTTGCAACTGGTCGTCGACTTCCAGGTCGGCCTGCTGCAGGAAATCAACGTGCGGACGATGGGCGAGCAGCTTTCGGAACTGCTCATGGCGGAGGCGCTGGCGGTCAGCGAGGCGGAGCGGCCGGCGGCGGCTCGTGAGGGGGACCCGCGTGCAGTGGGAGTGATCTCCTTTTTTGACGGTCTCAACTTCACCAACGCCGCGGTGGCCGTGCTCGAGCATCAGATTCTCGACCGCGCGCAACGCCGGATCGATGAGGATTTCAAAGAGCAACCGATCATACGTGCGCGGCTCCTGGAGACCGTCGTCCTGATCATGCAGTCCTTCGGCCTGTACGAACGAGCCCTGCCCCTTCAGCGGGCCGTCCTCGATCTGCGCCGTTCCCATCTCGGTGATGCGCACTCCGACACGGCCAGTTCCATGAATCTGATGGCCGAGATTCACTTCGACCTCGGTGAGCTCGACGAAGCGGAGCGGTACTTTCGCATCGCGCTTGATCAACTCCGCAAAGTCTACGGAGACGGGCACATTGAAACCGCCACGACGATCAACAACATCGGCGCAGTGCTCCACAGCCATGGCCGGATCGACGAGGCCGGAACGTACTACCAGGAAGCGAACGACATCCGCCGGCGTGAACCCGGCGCCGACACCGTCGGGATGATCCGCACGACCATCAACCTCGGCAGGGTTCGTGAGCAGCAGGGGCGGATCGACGAGGCGGAGAAGCTGTTTCGCGATGCCGTGGCGAGGTCGGCTCAGATGCTGAATGAGGACAATCTCGTCCGGCTGATCGCCGACGGAAGCATCGGTTCATTCCTCGGGCGGCACGGCGAGTTCGATGAAGCGGAACACTATCTCCAGCGATCCGTCGAAGGGATGCAGCGAGCGTACGGCGATCAATTCCGCGGGACGATATGGAGCCAGCTCATGCTTGCGCAGTTCTATCTCCGGCATGATCGACACGACATCGCGGAACCGATTCTTCGTTCGGCTTTGCCGGTGGCGAAGAACGCCCTTGGGATGAACGACAGCGATACCCTGCAACTTGCTTTCGAGCTGGCGCGCATCCACGGTGCCCGGGGTGAATGGAGCGATGCCATGCCGCTGGCCCGGTCCGCGCTCAGCGCGGCGATCGTAGTCTTCGGCCGCACCGCGCCGTACACCCGTGATGTGCTCGCGGCGACAGCCGGCTGGTGGATCGAACAGGGCAGGTTTGACGGTGCCGAAGCGATTCTCCTGGCGGATGTCGAAGCGCTGCTTGCGGCGGGCGACGAGAGCGATACGGTGACGACGATCGAAGCCATGAACGCCCTGGCCGATCTGTACGACCAGCGGCATGCATCCGAGGCGAGGGAGGCCGACGTGGCGCTCGCCGCGGAGTGGCGCGACCGCGCCGCGGCCGGCGCGGTCGCAGCATCCGAGGGGGCGTCCGAACCGATCGCGGTGGACTCGCCCTGATCACCCCTCGAGGCCAACTGATGACGTTTCCGGACCCGGGCTGAATCGGCCGCAGAATCCGGCCGATCTCATCTCCATCCGCCCGCCGCTCCGGTGAAGGATGAACCCCGCGAAAGCCGCTACGATGGCGCGTTCGTGCGGCGGGATCGCCTCCCTCGGCGCCCCCGTACCGCACCCGCCAGCGTCCCGCCCCCAGAACCCACGGATGTCGTTCATGACCACCACGACCAGCGCTCACGCCGCCACCGCCGCTTCGGACCTCTTTGGAAGCTCCATCGTCGAGGAATCCATTTCCCGAATCGTCGATGAGCTGAAGAAGGCCCAGGCCTCGATCACCTCTGCCCGGCCCCCGAAGCCGGAGTTGAAGGAGACCTACCAGGGGTATCTCGACCGCGTGGCGAAGGCGAAGGGAAAACCCGCGCTGTATCCCTACGTCGGCTCGGGCATCGGAAACGGCCCCCTGGTGGAACTCGCCGACGGTTCGGTGAAGTGGGACCTCATCAACGGGATCGGCGTGCACATGTTCGGCCACTCCGAGCCGGATCTCGTCGCCACCGCGCTCCGCGCCGCGATGGGGGACACCGTCATGCAGGGCAACCTGCAGTTCAACCACGACTCGACCGAGTTCGCGGAGCTCATCATCGGTGAAGCCGCGAAGACCAGCCGGATCAGGCACGCCTTCCTGACCAACTCCGGCGCGATGGCCAACGAGTCTGCCCTCAAGATCTGCTTTCAGAAAAACGCCCCGGCCTCGCGCATCATCGCGTTCCAGCACTGCTTCATGGGGCGATCGACGACGATGGCGCAGATCGGCGATTCGGCCGGCGGGCGCGTGGGCATTCCGCTCAACACGCTCGTTGACTACATGCCCTTCTACGATCCGGAACACCACGAGCATTCCATCCGCTACGCGCAGTGGCATCTGCAGCAGTACATCAACCGGTATCCGCAGCAGCATGCGGTGTTCGTGATGGAGCTCGTCCAGGGTGAAGGCGGTTTCAACGTGGCACCGCGCGAGTACTTCGAGCCGCTCCTGAAGATGTGCCGCGATCACGGTATTGCCGTCTGGGCCGACGAGGTACAGAGCTTCGGCCGCAACGAACAGATGTTCTACTTCGAGCAGCTCGGCCTCGGCGAGTACATCGATGTGGTCACCATCGGCAAGATGAGCCAGATCTGCGCGGTGCTGTACACCGAAGAGTACGCGCCCAAGCCGGGATTGCTCTCCGGCACGTTCGTCGGTTCCACCGTCGGCTTGAACGTCGGCAGGCGGTTGCTCGAGCGCCTGCGCGATGAAGGGTACTACGGCGAAGACGGCAAGAACGCGCAGCTGCAGAAAGCGTTCCGCCACCACGCCGAAGCGCTGGTCAAGAGTCATCCGGAGTGGTTCCCCCCCGTGCCCCATGAACTCGGCGGCCACTACGAAAAGGTGCCGCACTACGGCGGGACCGGCGGCATGATGCGCCTGACGCCTTTTGGCGGCGACAAGGCGAAGGTCACCCGACTGCTGCACGTGCTCTTCGAGGAGGGCATCATCGCCTTTTCCTGCGGGCACGGGCCGTTCCACCTGCGATTTCTGCCCCCGGTCGGCGTCATG
>SLDM01000319.1 GCA_007125255.1 Phycisphaerales bacterium | reverse complement strand
GGTACTTCCGGAGCGCTTCGCCCGCCTCGGCCCGCAAGCCCTGCGCGGTCCACGGCTCGAACCAGGCGGGAATCTTCTGATGATCGGCGGCGCGTTGCCTTTTGATCTCCGCCTGCTGCCGCGCGAGGTAGCCATCGTACTTCGCTTCGATCATGACACGCTCAAGAAGCGGGCCGGGAAGATCGGCGGGGCGGGGAAGCCGCCCGGATCCCGGCTCGTTTGCCTCGCTTCCGTTGGTTCGCGCTCTCGTGGCGATGTCACCACTTTCCAGGTGCGTCCGGATGGAGCTCACGCTTGCATCCGGACGGCGGGCGAGAGCCCGAAGGGACTTGCCTTCGACATGGATGCGGTCGAAGGCGTTTCGAAGCGCCTGCAGGTGTGCAGCGCGATCTTCGTAGGCGGACCAGCGAACATCATCAACCAGCCCAAGCTCACGGCCCAGCGGGGTCAGCCGTTCATCGGCGTTCTCCGCCCGCAGGCGAAGTCGATGTTCCGCGCGGCTGGTGAACATGCGGTACGGTTCGCGCGGCGTTTTCGTGACCAGGTCATCCATCATCACGCCGATGTAGCCCTCATCCCGCGCCAGCCGCACGGCCTCTTCGCCCATCACGAGTCGTGCGGCGTTCAGTCCTGCGACCAGGCCCTGCGAACCTGCTTCCTCGTAGCCGGTCGTGCAGTTGATCTGGCCGGCGAGAAACAGGCCGCGAACGCGCTTGGTCATGCACGTCGCATCGATCTGGTGTGGCCAGACCATGTCGTACTCGACGGCGTAACCCCATTTCAGAATCACCGCCTCTGCGCAGCCCGGCATCGAACGCACCAGGGTCTCCTGAACATCCACCGGCAGTGAGGTCGAGATGCCGTTGCAGTAGATTTCATTCGTGTACAGCGATTCGGGCTCGAGAAAGACGTGGTGCGATTCCCGGTCGGCAAACCGTACGATCTTGTCTTCGATCGACGGGCAGTAACGCGGCCCGCACTCCGCATCGACCTGGCCGGAGAACATCGGCGCCCGGTGGAGGTTCGCGCGGATCAGTTCGTGCGCCTGCGCGGTGGTCTGCGTGATGCGGCATTCGGTCTGCGGCAATACGGGAAATCGATCCATCGACGGCGCGGCGGGCCTGTGAAGCCGATCCTCGAGCAGACCGTTGCGCGGCGCGGGATTGCTCCGCGCTGAGAGATCACTGAACGGCACCGGGTGTTCATCACCGACCTGGGCATCCAGCTCATCCCACGTAATCGATTCCTGCGCCAGTCGCGGGGGCGTGCCGGTCTTGAGCCGCCCCAATACAAAACCCAGTCGGCGGAGCGTGTTCGAGATACCCTGGGCTGCCCCTTCATCGACCCGTCCCCCGGCGGTCCGGGTTTCACCGGTGTGCATGAGGCCGCGGGCGAAGGTCCCCGTGGTCAGGATGACCGCACCGGAACGAATGGTTCGGGGCCCGCGCAGCCTCTCCCCGTCGCGCGGATGGCTCGGGTAGATCGGTCTCGCCCGGGAATCGCCGCGGAGATGGTGTTCGATCGCGTCGGGATCGGCCGTGACGATGCCGGCGCCGGCGGGGACCGTCACGCCGATGACGCGGCCTTCTTCAACAATCAGGTCATCGATGGTGCCGGCGATCACATCGAGGTTGGATCGGCTGGCCATGAGGCGCTGGATTTCCGCGGCGTAGGCGTACTTGTCTGCCTGGGCCCGCGGGCCGCGCACCGCGGCCCCCTTGGAGGTGTTCAGCATCTTGAACATGATGCCGGTCGCATCGATCGCCAGACCCATCATCCCGCCGAGCGCGTCGATTTCGCGGACCATCTGGCCCTTGCCGAGCCCGCCGATGGCGGGATTGCAGGACATCTGGCCGATCCGGGCGGGGTCCATCGTGATCAGCGCAGCGCGGCCCTGCCCGCCGCGGGCGGCGAGGACGGACGAGGCGGCCCACGCCGCCTCGGTGCCGGCGTGGCCACCACCGATCACGATGATGTCATAACTTTCCTGCATCAGAAGACACGATGATAGCGGCAGCACGATGCGGATTCCTGCACGCTTCATCGGTACGCGGAAGCCGGGAAATGCCATGACCACCGGCGGCGACCGGAGATCACGGCTAGGATGCGCGGTCATGATGCCGAAGCACGGGATCAATCTTAAAGCGCTGATCGTCCTCGCCGGCCCGTTGGCCGTCGTGGTGCTGAGCTCAGTCGGCTGCGGGCCGCGTGATTTCCGCAATGAGAATGACCGGTTGCGCGCGGAGGTGATGCAACTCGAGCAGTCCAACGAACGGCTGGAGCAGCGACTCCGGGAACTCGAGGCCGAACTGCGGCGGGTTGAGGGCAGCGAGCTCGATCCGGAGGTCAGGGAACAGATTCCCCATGTGGTCCGCATCGAAGTGGAGCGGTACTCCCATCTGCGCGATCGCAGCGGGGACGGCCGGCCGGATGAGCTGGTCCTCCACGTGACCAGCCGCGACGGGCGGGACCGGTTTGTCAATCTGCTGGGCGCGCTTCACGTACGGGGCGTCCGGATAGCCGACGAGGAGAGCGCGCCGATCGTGGTGCGTCGCGCCTTTGACGCCGGGGCGGTGCGAGACGCGTATCGCTCGGGTTTCATGGGGAGGCACTACGGATTCCGGATTCCGCTCGACGGGCCGGAGGGGCAGGGTGAAGCGGCTGAAGATCGCTCTTTCGGTCCGGATGAAGCGCTGGCGGTGCGCGTCACGTTTGAAGATGCCATGACCGGGAGAACCATCGCCGATGAACGCGTGGTTCGTCTGCGGATCGGCCGAAGTGATGAATCCGGTCGTGATCGATCCGGTCGTGATAGGCGCGGCCAAGGCGAACGGGAGGGCCGCGGGGCAGGAGCAGCGGGAACGCGGCCGACCGGGCGGCGGGGGCGTTCCGGCGATTGATTCCTCAAAGCCGCACCGGGGATTCCGCTGGACCGACGGCCGTCAGCCGATACACTGCCGGCATGCGTCGAGTACTCGTGATGATCGCGGTCATGTTGATGTGGATCGTCGTGCCGACGGGTCTCGGCGGCTGTCAGCAGGCGCTGTTCCCGAAGGACGCGCCCCGGACCCAGTTTGAATCGCACCGGCAGATGCGCGGCCAGACGGTGCCGCTGGAAGAACCGGATATTTTCGGAAATCCGCAGCCGGCTCTTCGTGCTCGACTGGGTCCGCGCTGAGGCGATTGCCGCTGGAAACGACGGCGATCCACGGTTGCCCCGGCATCGCTCGCAACCGCCTGCCACCGCCGGGCACCGAACGAAAGCGATCAAGGTCCGATACGGCGCGACCGGTCAGATGGTCTGCCTTG
>SLDM01000137.1 GCA_007125255.1 Phycisphaerales bacterium | reverse complement strand
TACCGCATCGCCTTTCTTCTGCTGCTCTCGGTCACCACAGCCATGCTGGCTCATGGTCTGTTTCGGCACCTGCGCTCCATCGTTGCCCGCGTTCCCGATCTGGAACGCGCCCGATGGAGTTCCCGCCAGGCTCGTGACCTGGTCATTCTGCTCCCCCTCGCGTACTTTGGATTTGCACTCCTTGGAACGGGCGGCCCGGGGGTCACCGAGGATTCAATGTTGCTTGTTTCCCTGTGGGCTGCGGCGAGCCTCTTCTGCACCTTGGCTCTTCTGGTTCTTCTGGCACGCCTTCTGACACTCCCCTGGGGGCTGCGCCGTTTCCACCGTGCGATTGCCATCGAACGGGACAGGGCGCTTGCTCGGGACGGTGCGGTCGATCCGAAACCGGTTTCATCCTGAGAAGTCGGGTTACCGCTGCTCTTGCTCATCCAGCGATCCGGTCATGCCGAGCGAGATCTGGAAGGCGAGCTGTTCGAGGGAGAGGGAGAAGTCAACGCTGACCACGCTGACCGCATCGTGCACGTCGAGGCGGACCGGCGCGAAGTTGAGGATGCCCATCACGCCGGCTTCGATCAGCTTGTCGGCAACCTCCTGCGCCGCCGGTGCCGGCACGGCGACGATGCCGATCTTGATCTCCCGCTCCTTGACGAGCTTGGGCAGATCCTTCATCGGGCGGACCTTGTGGTTGGCGACTTCCGTGCCGACCACACTCGATTCGGCATCGAAGATGGCCACGATATCGAACCCCTTCCGGGCGAAACGACCGTAGGGCATGACCGCCCGGCCGATGTTGCCGGCGCCGACGACCGCGGCGTTCCAGTTCCGGTCGGTCCCGAGGATTCGCTTGAGCTGGGCGACGAGTTCCGAAATCCGGTACCCGATCCCGGGATAGCCGAACTGGCCGAAGTAGGCGAGGTCCTTGCGTACCTGGGCGTCGGTCAGCCCGAGGGCCTGGCCGAGCTGCTTGGAACTGATCGTCTGCTGATCCCGCTCCGCCAGTGATTCCAGCTCGCGCAGGTAGAGACTCAGCCGCTTGACGGTCGGTTTCGGAATTTTCACGCGCGGCGCCATGCCTCGAAACTTCCTCCAGATCGGCGGGATCAACGGCCCGCAGTGTAGCAACGGACCGGAGGGGCCGAGCAGATTCGCCGCCCGGAAGCGGCGATTCTGTTAGACTGGACCCCTGTTATGCACATCCGAGATATTTTCGATAGACATTCGACCACCTTCAGCTTTGAGTTCTTCCCCCCCAAGACCGACCAGGCGTGGGAGGCTCTCTTCAAGCGGATCAGCGATTTCGAAACGCTGGCCCCCTCCTTTGTATCCGTGACCTACGGAGCCGGGGGCTCGACCCGGGAACGAACCCACGATCTGGTGGTCCGGCTGAAGCGTGAAACCAGGCTGGATCCGATTCCGCACCTCACCACGGTTCTCCAGCAGCGCACGGAGATCGACCGAATTCTCGAGCGGTACGCGGAAGCGGGGATTTCGAACATTCTCGCCTTGAAGGGTGATCCGCCGAGCAGTGTGGACGATTACGATCCCGATGCGGATGAGTTTCCCCACGCGATCGATGTCGTCCGTCACATCCGGAAGTTCAACGAATCCGGGAAGCACCCCGACTCGCGCGGGTTCGGTATCGGCGTGGCCGGCTTTCCGGAAGGGCATCCCGCAACACCCAACACGCTGCAGGATATCGAGCACCTCAAACAGAAGGTCGATGCCGGCGCGGACTACATCTGCACGCAGATGTTCTTCGACAACCGGGAGTTCTACGACTACTGCGAGCGGTGCGACCTGCACGGGATCAACGTGCCGATTCTCGCCGGCATCATGCCGATTACCTCCGTCAAGGGTATGAAGCGCATGGGCGATCTGTCCGGCGGGACCAACTTCCCCGCGGCGTTGCAGCGCGCCATCTACCGGTGCCAGGATGACCCCGACGCGGTTCAGCGCGTGGGCATTCACTGGGCCACCGAGCAGGCCCGGGATCTGATTGACAACGGCGTGCGCGGCATCCACTTCTATACCCTCAACCGCTCGGATGCGACCAGCGAAATTTACCGAACGCTCGGCGTCAAGGACTCCGCTGCGCTGCGGTAGAACTCCCGCGACGTGGGGACGGCAACGGTCCGGAAGAGCCGGTGGCCGGCGCGCACGAAGCGGCCGCCGCTTCACTCACTGCGACAGCAGCGGTACTGCCCCGACGGTGTCGGTCGCGCGGAGCGCCGCGATCGCAGCAGCCGATCCACCCGGTAGAGCATGATCCAGTGCCGCAGGAGATGCGACGGTCGAATGATCAGATCGATCGCGCGGTGCTGGGCGGTTCGGTTCATGGCCACCAGCGCCGCCACCAGCTTTGAGTCGGCCTTCCGAACCTTTCGCAGATCGAGCAGCATCTTCCGGGTGCGCGGCCGGGAAAAGCTGGCCCGGACCATCCGCGTGAACTCGTTGACGGCATCCGCCGGCGTCAGGTCGCCCTCCACCCGCACGATCACGCGGTGCGGACAGAGCCGCTCCCAGGTGACCAGTTCTGATGGTGTCCCTTTACGCCGCATCTCTGCGCACTCCTCCCATGCCATGACGAGCTGGACGAGCTGGACGAGCAGTGGACGGCGAACAACGCCGCCACGCCGGTGGCCGCTGCTCACTCACTCTTGATTCGTGACGTGCCCCACCCGCCGCCGACTCCGCGAGGACTCCCGCCTCTCCTGGAAAGTATGCGCGCGAAAACCCGCCGCGCGGTCTGGGAATCGAAGAAATTCCGCGCGAATGTGCTCTGCCCGCCGCAAGCTGGGCAAACTGCGCGGATCGGAGGAGGACGGGGAGTGCCCCGGCCGGAGGGGCCCGCCACCGCGGGTGAACTCCGCGAGTCGGCCGTGCCGGATGGAAGTACGTTCGCCCGACCGAAGCAGGACGCCCGGTGGGCGCCCTTCATCCGGCGTGGTCCCGACATCCGGCGTTTCCGGGGCCGGACACCCCGGCGGTGCAACCAGCCCGCGGGTCATCAAAAATCGGCCCCCTCGCTCTCATGTAGCGATTTTGCGGCGCCCGTACCGATTTTCCGGGGGGCGTCCGAAGTGCGGGTTACGCCGCTCTGATCGAGCGTTACGCCATCGACGTGGTGCCTGACTGGCGCCGCTCCGTCGTGTCTGATGGGGCGGTGCGGCGAACCGACGCCACGCCCTCAGAGGGGTGGTGGACATCTATCCCTACAACTCCTGGCCCGGCGACGACCCGGGGGCCCACATCGAGTTCGCGCTCAAGTACGACGGGACGAATCCGGGTCTCCCGGCCGCGATCCTTCCGGCGGTCGGC
>SLDM01000017.1 GCA_007125255.1 Phycisphaerales bacterium | reverse complement strand
GGTCGGCGCCCAGTTCTTCCTCGAGTACGATGCATCGGTCCTCGAGTTCCAGAGCGCGTCGCCCGGCGATGCGCCGTTCACGCTTCAGGTTTTCTCGGCGCACAACTCGCCGTTGATCGATTACGCCGTGGGCGTGCAGCCCGGCGATGCCGGGACGGACGCGGACACGACGATGGCCGTGTTGACGTTCACCGCGATTGATGAAATCTGTGCGGGCGCTGCGCTGGTCTCGTTCCGGCAGAATACACCACCGACGACGCTGACGACCGATGACCTCAATCAGCCGGTGGTGGACCCGCTCGATCTCGAAGATCTGGAACCCGTGACGATTGACAGCACGCCGCCGACGCTCGTCGACGTGCCCGGAGACATCATCGTCGATCCCGCGATCGGTACCTGCCAGGTCCTCGTGTCGATTACTTCGCCGACGGCGACGGACAACTGCGATCCCAATCCGGTCGTCACGTACGAGCGCAGCGACGGTCTGGCACTGAGCGATCCGTTCCCGGCCGGACCGAACTTCTTCGATCCGAGCGCGACGACCACGATCACGTGGACTGCTGAGGACGCCGCCGGCAACATCGCCACCGCCACGACGGTTGTCACCAACACCGGAACCAATCCGGTGACGGTCGACATCTTCTATCCGGGTGTGGCGAGTGTGGATCGATGCATCAACATCGAGATTCCTTCGTTCGGCGCGGACAATCCGTTCGAGGTCGTGTTCGATGCCAACGGCGAGGCGGTGTTTGTCGATGCGTGGCCGTGTCACGGCGGCGAGCTTGACGCGGAGTGCGTGCTCATGCGTGATGAGTTGCACAGTCTGCGTTCGCTCACGCCGATCAGTGTGGTCGGCAACGAGTACGTCGGAAGCACGATGCTCGTCGGTGGCGATCTGAACGATGATGGTGTCGTCGACATCCTCGACTTCGGCATCTTTGTCTTCCAGTTCGGCCAGACACTGAACGTCGATACGCCGTGTGGTACACCCGGACCGCACGCGGACATCAGCGGCGACGGCGTGGTCGGCACGGATGATTTCTCATTCATCGCAAACAACTTCCTTGAATTCGATGAGACGTGCGCGTTCCCGGTGATGCTCATGGACGAGGAGCGGCCGGTGGCGCGTGAGCGGATCTCCGTGCGCGAGCTGCATGGGATGGGTCTCGGCCATCTCGAAGTGGCGGACCTGACCGGTGACGGATGGGTCGGACCGCAGGATATTGCCGCCTTCGCGGCTGGCGCCCGACCGTAGTACGTGTTTCGTTCTTGATCACGGGGCGGCCGGTGAAAGCCGGCCGCTCCGCTTGGACGTCGCTGTCAGCGCAGGAGGAAAGTGAAGGCGAACTGCCATGAGGCAGGATGGGGAACGCGTCAAGACTCAAGCACGAGTGTGTTGCCCGTCCACCCATATCTCGATCAAGGCAAAGGCTCCGGAGTACCGTGAGCCGACATCACCGACGGATGACACCGTTAAGAAGAAGGAAAAATACACATGATGCTCAGATCTCAAATCACGAAGTACCTGCTCATCCCTGTTTGTACCGCCGTCATCGGCAGCACGACTGTTGTCGCTGTCGATGGTTTGCCCGATACGCCGCCGGAGACGCACGACACGCGAGTCAGCCCGCTGATCCTTGCGTCACTGTCTGCTGATGAACGCGGCGCCGATGTCAAGACACCCATCGCCGATCCGGCGGTGATGGAAGTCGGCATTGACGGGCATTCTGTCACCGCTTCATCCTCACCACCACCGGGTCCGACGCTCGAGTTGATCATCGCCCAGGGTTCTCAACCGGTGCAACCAGGCGACGAGGTGATCGTCCGCTTGCGCATGAGGGATCTGGGGCAGTGGGAAGCGGCCGGCTTTCAGGCGTTCCTGGAGTATGATCCGGATCGCCTCGAACTGAAGGCGGCGATCTACACCAGTGAACCGTTCGGGTTGCACGTACTGGATCCCATCGATTCGATCAATGCAACCATCGATCTCGCCGCCGGCATTGATATCTTCGATGGACAGACGCCGACTTCCGACGCAGCGGACCTGGTCCTGTTTGTGTTTACCACGAATGAAACCGATTGTCTCACGTCGCTCCACTTCCGTGAGAATGATCCGCCAACGCGCTTGACCGATTCCTCCGGCGCGGATGTTCAGCCGCTTGAGCTTGTTTCACTGCCCATGGAGCAACCGTCGGCTGATCTGGACGGTGACGGTGTAGTCGGGGTCTTTGACCTGCTCCAGTTGCTTGACGCGTGGGGCCCCTGCCCAGGGGATGCGCCATGTCCTGAAGACCTGAATTGTGACAACGTCGTTGACGTCTTTGATCTCTTGACCCTGCTTGAGAACTGGGGATGACAGACGACGCGCTCTCGCGTCAACGGATCGATCAGGCCGGGCCAGACAGTCGATCGCGCGACTGCGAAGTCGAGTGATGATGCGTTCGGCATCACGTTTCGACGGCGCGGCGGTGTCGGCCGTGAGGCATCTGACCCCTCACCCTCCAACCTCCTGATCCGAGCCCGCCTGGAATCCGATCGCCTGTCAGTCATCAGTCTGCTGTGGGCACAGGGCACAGGAGGCGAGATCGGGCGGTATCGTTCGTGGGAACTTGATTGGGAGCCGGCTTCGTCAGTGCAGCGCCGTCCAGCGACCCTGGCCCGGAGCGGTGGCGCCGTGATCGCAAGTCGTTGGACCATCGACGCCCACTTTCTCGGTACGATGCGCCGTGCCTCAGCACCCATCCCTCACTTCCCTTGCCGCCCTACCGTCTCACTCCGTCACTGTAAATGGCCGGGACTACTCTCCATGACCCGCCGGATCCGACATGCCGGGCGCCGCTGCGCATCGCTGCGCTGATCGGGTTTCTCGCGCCGCTTGCCTACGTCGCGACGCTTCTTGCAGTCGCCGTGCACGAGGTCGTCGGCCACGGGTTCACGGCGATCGCGCTGGGTGGTGAGTTTCACGGCTTCAGCGTCCGCTGGGACGCGATGGGCTGGGCCTCGATGACCTTTCCGCCGGATGCGGCGCCGTGGCATCGGCCGGCGATCCTTGCCGCCGGCGCGATCTCGACGATGATCGCGGGTGCGGCGTTCCTCCTCCTCGCATGGCGGATGCGCCGGTTCACTTTTGCGCGGATCGGACTCGCCGTCGCTGCCTCGTGTTTCGTGCTTGACGGGAGCATGTACATGATGTGGAGCGGCTACCAGGCAACCACCGGCGACTTCGGCCGCATCGTCCAGTTGACCGAACCCGGCGGGCTGCGCTGGCTGTTCGTGGCGGCCGGTGCGCTCTTCTCGGCATTCTTCGCATACTTTCCCATGGCGATC
>SLDM01000274.1 GCA_007125255.1 Phycisphaerales bacterium | reverse complement strand
ACCGCCCCCAACACTCCCGACACCCTCCAAAGCCCTCCCGGCGCGCTTCGATCGAGTGTCCGCGGACCCTCCCGGCCGGCGCAACTGGCACAGCTGGCGCAACTTGCGCAACTGGAACAACCGGCGCAACCGGCTGCCCGATTGCCAACTGCCGGCGTCCGCAGAAGCGGTCCCGGCCAGGGAGCAATATTGATTTTCCTTACGCCGAGGCGGTGGCGGGCTTGGGGGGCGTTGGGGAGGCCGCGGGTTCGGTTTCGCCCGATGATGACTTTGCCGAGCTCGGGGATGAACTCGGGTAGCTGATGCGGCTGTGGTGAATCGCGCAGAGCCGGCTGATGATGGCGTCCTCGATGAGGCTCAGCTCGCGGAAGGTCAGGTCGCAATGGTCAAACTGACCATCCATGAGCCGCTTGTGCGAGAGCTCGCGCACGAGGCTCTCGATGCGGGCCGGGTTCGGCTCGGCCATGGCGCGGGTGGCCGATTCGACCGCGTCGGAGAGCATCATGATCGCCGCCTCCTTGGTGCGCGGCTTGGGGCCGGGGTAGCGGAACTCGACCTCGGTGACCGCCGATTTATCCGACGCCTGGGTCTTCGCCGCGTGAAAGAAATACTCCACCAGCGTGGTGCCGTGGTGCGCCTCGATGAAGTGAATCAGGGCCCGGGGCAGGCCGTACTCCCGCGCGAGCTCGACGCCGTCCTTCACATGACCGACGATCACCAGCAGGCTCATGGCCGGGCTGAGCTTGTCGTGCTTGTTCACGCCGTCGGACTGATTCTCCACGAAGTAGTCGGGCTTGTTCATCTTCCCGATGTCGTGGTACAGCGCGCCGACGTACACGAGCAGTCCGTCGGCTCCGATGGCGTCGGCGGCGGCTTCGGCGATGTTCGCCACCTGCAGCGAGTGGTTGTACGTGCCCGGCGCCTTCTGCTGCAATTGCCGCAGCAGTGGCTGCTTGGGGTCGCGCAACTCGGCGAGCGTCATGCCGGTCGTGATGCCGAACATCTTCTCGATGCTCGGCAGGATTCCCAGCACGACGAATCCGACCGCGAACGCGGCGCCGCCGGCCCAAACCGCGTTCCAGATGATCTGCTGCAGGGCGCCGGCCACGAGGGGAAACTCGTAGAGCCCGACGAGCAGCGCGCCGATGGTGAGCACGATGGCCGTCACCCCGGCCGCGCGCATCAGGCTGTTGCGGTGGCGCACATCACGCAGTTGCAGGATCATCACCCCCGAGCCGGCCACGAGCAGAACAAACCAGGCCACCCCCTGATTGAGCGCGAGGGTGACCAGCGCGCCCTGGATGGCGGCGAGAAAGAGCGCGAGCCGCTGGTCGTAGGCGAGCTGCAGCACGATGACGGCAAAGAGGGTCGACCCGATCGCGGCGGCATAGAGCACCGTGGGGGCGTGGGCCGCGATCAGAACGCTCAGCAGCAGCATCCCGGCAAGCATGGCCACCATCGCGGAGAGGCGCAGGGCGTTGCGCGTGATCCGGGGATAGGCAAGGATGATGTACCCGGCGAGGAAGATACAGAGAATGCCGAGCATCCCCGCCACGCCGATGCGCGGCAGCCAGCGATCCGCCGCCGGCGCGGTGGCGGCAAACTCGCGCGATTCGATGAGAACGTTCTCGTACGTGCCGGCGGAGAGCAATTCGCCGCGCCGGTAGAGCACTTCGTTCGCCGCGTGTTCCACCATGACCGGTTCGACTTCTTTCGCCGCCTTCTCCGCGCGGCGCTCGGTCTCTTCCGAGTCGTATTGAAAGGTCGGCTGAGGATCGGAGAGCAGTCGCGCCTTGACATTCGGCACGATCGACTCGGGAAATCCGGCCGCGAGAATGAACTCGCGGATGCGGGCGAGCGAATCACTGCGCATTTCCGAGCGGAGTTCGATCGGCTCGCCACGCAAGGGAGAGACGAGCGTGCCGTCGGGCAGGACCAGCGCGCGGTTCAGCGTGGTGGTGTAGATCTGGAATTCCTGGCTGGACAGGAGCGGCCGACGCCGGAGTTGTTCTTCGATCAGCCGGGTGGTGTACCGCTGCCAGGCCCGGCTGGATTCTCCGTCCTCGACGAATTCCTGAATCGCCGCAAGCGACTCCTCGGTGAGCTGAAACTCGCGGATGAGCTCACCACTGATCTCCTCCAGCGTTTCCGCCCCTTCGACCGCACGCGGCAGGCCGGTGATGGCGACAGCCATGCGCTCAAGGTAGGACTCGTTGAGCCGGTAGATACGGGGTGAAGCGCGGTGGGCCTCCTCCCGCCTGGCGCGGGTGGCGGTTTCATCTTCGACCTTGTAATCGACCCGCTTGAGCTGGGTCTGGCTCATGACCTGCCCGTCGCGGATGTAGATCTGGTCGCGGCCGTACCAGACGATGATCGTGGCCGTGACAAAGAGGACCAGCAGGAGCAGGACCGACTTGAGCAGCTCCGGCCGGGCGAGAATGGCATTGAGACTGACCCCGGACTTGGGCAGGATCCGCCGCATCTCCTCACGTCGGCGGCCGGACTTGGAACCGGTCGCTCGGGATTTGGAATTGGAACGGCTCATGGCTTCGTGGTCTCCACCCTCGCGGCGCCGGTGTCGTTCCCGGCCGGGGCGTCTCCGAACGGACACGATATCGGCAGGACGCGGCCGGGCATACAGGCGCTGCCCATTCTTTTCCGGACGTTCGAGTTCGCCCGAGAACCCGAACAGAATGGGATCATGTTACCCGAAGATCGGGACGGATATCGTAGGCCGGATTCCCGCAGATTTCCGCCGCTCGGCGGAATCGGGCGTTACGGGGCCAGAAGGGGGTTTCACGGGATCAAGGCGGCAAGGCATCCAGGGATCGAGGCATCCAGGCACGAAGAGAAGGCAGCAGTTGTTCTGCGCGCTTCGACCCTTGATGCCTTGATGCCTTGGTGCCTCGCTGCCTTTCCTGCCCCGATGCCTCGGTGCCTCCCATCCACTTCTTCAAACCTCCCGGGGTATTCCGTGCGCCGCTTTCGCGAGGAACCGGGTTCGCGACTAACCTATGCCCAGCGTGAAAGCCTCTCGTCCAGAACGTCTGCCCCGACCCGGGGGGCGCCTCCGGAATCACCCGTTCCGCGCCGCCGTTGCCGCCGTGATCTTGACGGTCGTGCTGCCCGGCTGCTCCTCCCCCGAGCCGATGACCGCGGAGTCCAATCTCCGGCTGACCGACGAGGAGGCGAAGATTCGCTGGACGATCGATCGGCGCGACCACGGCCAGATTCTCAAGGCGATGCGGTCGGTCGCCCCCGACCACCGGCCGGCGGAGCGGCCTGCGCCGGCCCCGCATGGCGTGCGCTGGGGAGATGTGCCCGCCGCGGCGTT
>SLDM01000482.1 GCA_007125255.1 Phycisphaerales bacterium | reverse complement strand
CTCGACCTCGCCGAACTACCAGATCATCGCCTCGCTCGACGTCGGCCGCCGGCAGGTCGAACTCGAAGGGTACGAGATGGTGCAGAAGTCCATTTCGCTGGCGATGACGATGCGGGAAAGGATCTACAGCCATCCGACGATCAAGACGTGCTTCTCCGTACTTCGCCCGGCGGATCTGATTCCCGAGGAATACCGGCCGTCCGGGCTCGAGTTCTACTACGACCCCGACCAGGGCTGGGCCCGCATGGAAGAAGCGTGGCGGAACGATGAGTTCGCGCTGGACCCGACGCGGGTGACGGTGCACGTGGGCCGCACCGGCATTGACGGTGATACGCTCCGTCATCTGCTCATGGATCAGCACGACATCCAGATCAACAAGACCTCGCGCAACAGCGTGCTCTTCCTGACCAATATCGGTATGAGTCGCGGCGACGTCGCGCACCTGATCGAAGTCCTCGGCCGTATCGGCCAGGAGATCGAAGAACGACTTGCCTTCAGCAGCGACATTGATCGCCGGCTGCACGATCGGAAGGTGGCGAGTCTGACGCAGGAGCTGCCGCCCCTGCCGAACTTCAGCCATTTTCACCCCGCGTTCAGGCCGGACCCGGTTGCGGTAACGGCGGAAGGCGACATCCGTCGCGCCTTCTTCATGTCGTACGATGTCAACCTGCTGGAGCACTTTAAACTCGGGGCGGAGATCGATGCGGTCCTGGCCTCCGGGCGCGAGCTGGTCTCCGCCGCGTTCATCACCCCGTATCCACCCGGTTTCCCGGTCCTCGTCCCGGGCCAGGTCATCACCCGTGATATTCTGGATTACCTACTGGCCGTCGATGTGAAAGAGATTCACGGCTATAAACCGGAATACGGTCTGCGCGTCTTCACCGAGAAGGCGGTCGAGCAGGCACAGGCCACGCTCATCGAACAACCCGTCCCCCACCTCACCGAGATCGGAGAGTAGCTCCCATGGCCCGTAAAAAAGCCACCGGAACGACCCGTCCCGCCCGCAAGAAAGCCAGGGTGCGCAAGAAGGCCGCCACGCGCGTTGCGGCGAAGAAGACGACCGCCGGCCGCAAGAAGACGGCCCGGAAAGCCCCCGCGAAGAAGTCCACCACCCGCAGGACGACGCGCAAGAAGGCCGGCACCGCCGGCACGACCGCGGGGCGGCGCCGCACGCTCAAGGGCATCTCCGATATTCGCCGGTTCTTCCACCGGAATGAAGTGCCGATCTACTTCGTGAGCGCAACCCCGTTCAACCTGCTCGGCATGGAGGAATGGGTCCGGAATTTCTATTACATCAACTACATCGACTGCTTCGACGGGCACCATCCGACCGCGCTGATTCCGCAGGAGACCCCCCACCGCCCGTTCGAATCGATCGAGGACATCGTCAACTATCTTGTCAGCCACAAGGAAGTGCACGATATCGTGAACGCCAAGGGCAAGCTCTGCCCCGACCGCGAGAAGGCGAAAGGCCCCAACGGCAAGGCGGTGTTCCTGATGTTCGACGAGGAGACCGAGAAGCTCTGTGAAGAGCTGGGACTGGAGGTGGCCTTCCCGAAGGCGAAGATGCGCACCAAGGTCGACGACAAGATGGAGACGACACGCATCGGCAACCGTGCCGGCGTGCCCAGCGTTCCGAACGTTCTGGCCAGGGTCGACGACTACAAGTCGCTGCGCAAAGTGTCGAAGAAGCTCGGCAGGGATCTTGTCATTCAGACGGCCTACGGCGATTCGGGGCACACCACGTTCTTCATCTCCAACGAGAAGGATTTCAGGAAACACGAGGAAGACATCGTTTCCGCCCCCGAAGTCAAGATCATGAAGAAGATCAAGTGCCGGGGTTCCGCGCTCGAAGCGTGTGTCACCCGGCACGGTACGATCGTCGGCCCGCTCATGACCGAACTGGTCGGCTTCAAAGAGTTGACGCCGTACAAGGGCGGCTGGTGCGGCAACGAGGTCTTCGCCGGCGCATTCGACCGGCGCATCCGCAACCAGGCGAAACGCATGGCGATGAAGTTCGGCGATGAACTCAAGCGCATGGGATACCGTGGCTACTTCGAGCTGGACTTTCTGCTCGACCTCGAGTCCAGCAAGGTCTACCTGGGTGAGGTCAATCCGCGCATCACCGGGGCAAGCTCGATGACCAACCTCTCTGCCTTCGCCCACGCCGACGCGCCGCTCTTCCTTTTCCACCTCCTGGAATGGATGAACCAGCCGTACCAGCTCGATGTGGATGAGCTGAACAACCGCTGGGCCGATCCCGACAATATCGACCCCTGGGCGCAGATGGTCATGAAGCATCCGAGCGAGGAGGTCGGCCGGATCACCCGCGCTCCGAAGTCCGGCATCTGGGAGATGGACGATGCGGGCAACATTCATTACCTGCGCATGCAAACGCACCGGCGAACCGTGCAGTTTGAGAACCGCGCGTTCTTCCTTCGCATTGCCGGGCCGGGCGACTACCTCTACGAAGGAGCGGACCTGGGCATCCTGGTCAGTCGCGGCCGGTTCATGACCGACGAGTTCAAGCTGAACCGCCGGGGCCGGCAGTGGATCAAGGCGATTCACTCCCAGTACGAGAGCATGCCGATCAGCGCCGACAAGCTGGAGCCGGACGTGCAGCCGGCCGACGTCGGCGGGTTCAAGATGCTGTAGGTACGGAGGGAAAGTGACGAAGTGACGAAGTGACGAAGTGACGAAGTGACGGAGTGACGGAGGCACGGAGGGGTGGAGCGGCCGGTGCCGTCGGCGATTGTTCTGAGTCCGTCATTCCCGCGGGAGCGGGAATCCAGGGGGCGGGCCCAGGGCGTCCCGCGGGCAGCGTGCATCCTGTTAACAGAACGCAACCTTCGCGCCCCCTCGGTCCCCAGGCGCGCGGGGATGATGCTGGCCACCGTAATCGCCCACACAGATTCCCGAAGCCCCAGATTTTCTTAGCTTCCCGCAGGACAAGTGGCCGGTGCGGAATACACTTATTCTGGCACGAAGGCACGAAGCGCTCCGCGACGGTCGCCGGGAGAACCCGGGCTTCGTGTTTGCAAGGCGCTCAGGAGTCTTCCGGAAGGATCAGGATCGCGCAGGGTCATCATGCGGGGCCATGCAGGGCCGTGCGGCGGGAAGTGTTTTCGGGTGTGTGTGGGGGGGTGATGGCCGGGGTGCAGGGATCTGGAAGTGTTCGGGCCGGACGGCATGGCTCCCGTCCCTGCTCGTGACTCGGTCACGGGCCCGGCGCCTCCCATGGGCCGCGTTCCGTCCATGTAAGGGGACGCGGCCACTCCGATTCGGGCTTGCCACTGGGATGACCAGGCGGATCGCCCGGCTGCCCCTGGCACTCGAGCCGAT
>SLDM01000390.1 GCA_007125255.1 Phycisphaerales bacterium | reverse complement strand
GTCGAGCGGCCTCGGCGCACGCCGCGCCGGTTGTGGGTGCCGCGCCGGGTTCCATTCTTCCAACTGGCTTTCCGACTGGTCCGGTCATGGGGCCGGCGACGGGCAGGAGCGAAGAGCTCGGCGCCCGCGCGTCGCTCTTCCATGCCGCTTCCCACCTGACCGGAAGACATGCTCAGGTCATTTCCTCGATCGGCCTCTATGACCGTCTCGGCGTTGCGGTCGATCAGCTGCGCCACTTTCGGCTCAGCATGAACCATGGCGTGGTCGCAAGCGCGAACGCCATGCCCATGGTGCTCGAATCGTTCGACGGTCAGCAGGAGGATGAACCGACGCGTTGGCAGCGATCGCCGAAACTTCTGCCCGCCTTCACCTCGGCGGAGTGGAAGACGGTTGAACTCATTCCCTCACCAGGATTCGCCAGTCGGGCGATGGAGATCACCAGATCCAATCAGCCCCATGATGTCTGTGTGTATACCGAGTTTCCCGTCCCCGATCCTTCGGTCCACGAGGACTCGTGTGAGGAATCGTGGTACATCCCGTACTACCCGGCCGGCGCACTCGTCTTCGATCTCTATCTGCACGAGAGTATCGCGAGGCAGTGCCTGGTGTCGCTTGATATCCATCTCTGGCAGACGAGCTTTGCCAATTTCCCCCACGGACGATGGCAGACGCGCCTGCCGCATTCGCCGGTCATTCTGCAACTGGGGCGAGGATTGACCCACGCCGACTCGCCGCTCTGCTCGAGACAGGCCGAGCTGACCGAGGAGATGTTCCGCCTCGCGCAGGTCGATCCGAGCCGTTACATCGGTTTCCGCTGCGAAGAACACTATCCGGTCTGGCGCGGGGGATACCGGTTTGAGCTTGATTTTGGAAGGTCGGAGTGAGGAGCGGGATGGGAGTAACGAAGTAACGGAGGGAAGGCACGGAGGCACGGTGGAGAAAGCGACGAAGCGACAGAGGGACGAAGGGATGGGCGAGGGCGACGAGAGTTCTGATACCGTCATTCCCGCGGAAGCGGGAATCCAGGGGGCGCGCCAAATGTGTCCCGTGTGCCGACAACGTCCTGCGCGATGGGTGCCACGGCCAGCGAGCGAAGCGAGTCGGCCGTGCGCTGGTGGAAGGACGATCACCAAACCGAGTTACAACGCTCAGTCGGTGCCCCTCGATGCCTTGATTCCTCCCCTTCGTGCCTCCGTGCCTTCGTGCCTCTCTTGAGCGCCGGCGCGAGATTGATTGACGGGCAAAGTGATCTGGACGATCGTCGAGCCACTTCGTGGCCTTCGCTCCTGGCGCCCGCTCAGACCACGCCACCCCTCTTCGTCACTCCGTCACTTCGTTACTTCGTCACTCACCCCGTGCCTCTTCCCGAAGGTCCCCGCCCTCGCGGGGCTCCGGTCAGGGCAGATCGTCCGGACGGTTGGCCTGCCGGATCGCGGGATCGCGGGGGGCGGGGAGGCGGGCCGTGACCGCGCGGTCGAGCAGTTGCTGCAGCGAACCGTGCGCCCACGGCTCCGGCCGGTAGAGAAGCCGCGTGTGGTAGAGACCGGGAAAGGGTTGCCACCGGTCATCACGAAAGGCGACCGCCTCGAATCGATCCGACACTGCCGCCAGCAGTTCGCGAATCCAGGCGGGAGAGATTTCCAGGAGGTCGCAACTGGTGATCAGGGCCCAGCCCTCTCCGCGATGGGTGAGGGCGGTGCGCACGCCGCCGACCGGTCCCCGGTCGGGCTCGAGGTCACCGATCGTGTCTACGCCGAGATCGGCGTACGCGCCGACCGTTCGCGCGACCGCCCGAACCCGGCAGCCGCCGGCGCGGAGGTGCTCGGCCTGGCGCTGAATCAGCGGCCGGTGGTCGAGGACCGCGCGGGCCTTGTCACTGCCGAACCGCGCGCTGCGGCCCCCGGCGAGAATGTACGTCTCAAGTGGCGCGTCACCGGGAAGCAGCGTCGTCATGCCGAAACTCCACGTCTTCGAACGGAATCGCCGGCGCTCGACCGGCGGGGGATCGGGGCTGCCGGCTCAGGCGGGCAGGACCATTCTGATCGCCGCCACCGTCAGCACAAGTGCGAGGACGCGGCGCAGGACGAGCGGATTGAACCGGGAGACGCCGAGCGTGGCCCCGAGAAAAGCGCCGATCACCACCGCGATGCCGTAGGGGAGCAGTTCGGAGGCGTCGACCGGGAATCGCTGGTGCTGCAGCGCGAGCCCGCCGAGGCCGGCGAGCGAGCTTGCAAGGATGAAGGCCGCGGAGATCGCCGCGGCGGCGCGCGGCGCGGCCCAGCCCGACAGTATGAGCAGCGGGCTGAGGAAGATCCCGCCGCCGACACCGATCAGTCCCGAGAGAAGACCGATGACCGCGCCGGCGGGCAGGGCCCACCGAAGCCGAAACGCTCGATCCGCACCGTCGGTCTCGGAGCGGGAGCGCGCCAGTTGCCACGCGGCGAAGAGCAGAATCAGCCCCAGCACGATGCGGTAGGGGCCGGCGGGAAGCGTCCACTGCCAGCCGGCAAGAAACGCGCACGGTACGGCGGTGACCGCGAACGGCCAGAAGTACGCCCAGCGGAAGTGGCCCCGCCCGCCAAAGTGCATCAGGGCAATCGAAGCAACCAGCACGTTGAGCGACAGGGCCAGCGGCCGAATCGACTCCGGTTTCTCTCCTGCCAGCGCCAGCACCGCGAGGTATCCCGATGCGCCGCCCTGACCGACCGAAGCGTAGATGACGGCGATCAGGAAGAGCGCCGCTGCCGTCAGAGCGATCGTCATCACCGCGCATCCTCATGCCGAACGACCTTGCCGGTGGTGGGGGTTGCGCCTTCTCGTCCATCATCCTGTACGTCGCCGCGAAGTGTCTCGATGGCGTGCGGCAGAATATCGAGCAGCGCCTCCAGCGATTCGGTGGCGCCGCGCTCCGAGCCGGGCAGGTTGAGGATCAGCGTTCGCCCGCGCGTCCCGGCTTCACCGCGCGAGAGGTAGGCGCGGGGCGTCTTTTCGTAACAGCGCCGGCGGATCAGTTCCATCAGGCCGCTGTGCCGTCGTTCGAGAACTTCAAGCGTCGCTTCGGGCGTGACATCCCGCGGCGCGAGCCCCGTTCCGCCGGCGGTCAGGATCAGATCCGGCGCATCATCGCCATCGGCCAGGTCGCGCAGCTGCCGGGCGATGACGGGAACCTCATCCGGCACACATATGAAGGTGGTAACCTGCGCGGCGAGCTCCGCTTCCGCCAGGCGCAACAATGCCGGGCCGGTGGTGTCCACGGTCACGCCGCGTGAGCAACGATCACTGACGGTGATGACCGCGAGTCGAATCGGCTTCACGAACCGCGCTCCTTTTTCTCGTGGGCCGCCGGCTCC
>SLDM01000178.1 GCA_007125255.1 Phycisphaerales bacterium | reverse complement strand
GGCGGCAGGACCAACATCTGTCATAATTGTGTCGACCGTCAGGTCAACGGCGGCCACGGCGATGAGACCGCCATCATCTGGGAAGGTGAGCCGCTGGAGGGTGGCGAGCCGGAAGTGCGGCGCTACAC
Source organism: Phycisphaerales bacterium (assembly GCA_007125255.1). GTDB lineage: Bacteria > Planctomycetota > Phycisphaerae > Phycisphaerales > SM1A02 > SKZB01. The sequence goes on along the minus strand of SLDM01000178.1, from coordinate 3,232 downwards.
CTACCGCGAGCTGCAGCGCGAAATCAGCCGCTTCGCCAACGTGCTCAAGGGCCGGGGCGTGAAGAAGGGCGATGTCGTCACCATCTACATGGGCATGGTGCCGGAACTCGCCATCGCCATGCTCGCCTGCGCCCGCATCGGCGCGCCGCACTCGATCATCTTCGGCGGTTTCTCCAGCCAGGCGATCGCCGATCGCGTCATCGACGCCGACAGCAGAACCATCGTGACCTGCGACGGCGCATGGCGGCGCGGCAAGGTCGTGCCTCTCAAGGAGAACGTCGACGATGCGTGCAACCAGCTGGAGAAGTCCGGCAACCCCGTCGAGAACGTCATCGTCGTCAAGCGCTGCCGGAACGAGATCCAGTGGACCGATGGTCGCGATCACTGGTGGCATGAACTTGAGAAGAGCGTCGATGATGAGTGTCCCTGCGAGGAGATGGACAGCGAAGATATGCTCTTCCTGCTCTATACCTCCGGCTCGACCGGCAAGCCCAAGGGCATCATGCACACCACCGCCGGGTACATGGTCTACACCGCCATCACCGCCCGCTACGTCTTCAACCTCGTGCCGAATCAGAATCAGGTCTACTGGTGCACCGCCGACATCGGCTGGGTGACCGGTCACAGCTACATCATCTACGGCGTATTGCCCAACCGCGTGCCCACCCTCATGTACGAGGGCGCGCCGAACGCGCCGGACGAGAGCCGCTTCTGGTCGATCGTCGAGCGTCACAAGGTCACCCAGTTCTACACCGCGCCGACGGCGATCCGCGCTTTCATGAAGTGGGGCCGCGAGCACGCGGACAAGCACGATCTCTCCAGCCTGCGCGTGCTCGGCACGGTCGGTGAGCCGATCAACCCCGAAGCGTGGATGTGGTACCACAAGGTCATCGGCCACGAGAAGTGCCCCATCGTCGACACCTGGTGGCAGACCGAGACCGGCGGCCACCTCATCACGCCGCTGCCCGGCGCGACGCCGACCACGCCCGGCTCGTGCACCCTGCCCTTCTTCGGTATCGACGCCGCGATCGTCAACGAGAAGGGCGAGGAGGTGCCCCACGGCACGGGCGGCCTGCTCGCCATCCGCAAACCGTGGCCGGCGATCCTGCGCGGGGTCTACGGCGACCGTCAGCGCTTCATCGATACTTACTTCTCGCGCATCGAAGGGATGTACTTCCCCGGCGACGGCGCCAAACGCGATGAGCGCGGCTACTTCTGGATCATGGGGCGGGTCGACGATGTCATCAACGTCTCCGGCCATCGACTGGGCACGATGGAAGTCGAATCGGCGCTGGTCAGTCACGAAACCGTCGTTGAAGCCGCGGTCGTCGGCATGCCGCACGAGATCAAGGGTACCGGTATCGCGGCGTTCGTCACGCTCGAACCCCACGCCGAGCCGTCGGAAGAGTTGATGGCGAAGCTGCGCGAGCACGTCACCCGGGAGATCGGCGCGATCGCCAAGCCCGACCTGATCCGTTTCACCGATGCGCTGCCGAAGACGCGCTCGGGCAAGATCATGCGCCGCCTGCTCCGCGATGTCGCCGCGGGCACGGATACCGATCAGGATGTGACGACACTCGAAGATTTGACTGTGATGGCGAAGTTGCGTGAGTCGGAGGAGGGGGGATAGTAGCGGAGTGACGAAGAGACGAAGATAAGGCACGTAGGCACGTAGGCACGTAGGCACTTAGGCACGGAGGGGGGTGCCACGGCCAGTGAGCGCAGCGAGTCGGCCGTGCGAGATGGAAGGACGATCGACGGACCGAAGTATGGCGCGCAGACGAAGTGACGTGATGAAGGGAAGGCACGGAGGCACGGAGTGGGGTGAGGCGGGCGCGTTCGTTCGCGCTGGCGCGGCGTCTGTCGGGAGGTCACATGGTGGATGTCGAGACGAGCCGCGCCACGTTGAAGAAGGAACTCCCGGCGGTGTGTGAGCGCTGCGGGTATTCGCTTCGTGGCAGCCGTGATGGTAGTTGTGGTGGGGGCCGTTGTCCGGAGTGTGGATCGGTGTATGGAGGGGAGACGCTCGTCATTCGACCGATTGCGATCCGACGACGAAATACATCGGCCGGCTTTTTCGGCGCGGCCATGGTGCTCGCCGTCCTGATCGGTTTCATCGCGTTGGTGACCATCGAGTGGTCGTACGTGCTGTACGTCACGGCCGGCCATTTTCCGGAACTGGTGTTGCTGGTCCTGCTCCTGCTCTCACCAGCTCTGATCTGTACGCTCGTCGGTCTCTATCTCCACTTCGCGCAATCTTGCAATCACGCCCTGCGGTTGACCGACCGCGAGATTCGCCTGGAACAGTGGAGCAAATCGAAAGCACGCATCCAATACGAATTCACTCGCAGTTTCACCCTTCGCACAATGGCCGCCGGACGATGGGAACTTCGAATCATTGTCACCTCAAGTGGCGCGCCGCAGGAAATGGTGGTCACTTTTCACGCCGACGATCAGACGGCCGAGGCAATCCGAACTGCACTCGGCTGCCGGATGGCCGGGCTGGCGAAGGGCGTGCCTGACTGACTCTTGTACGGAGCACGTTGCCATGACCCACCCGATTGATCCGCTCCTGCGCCGACGGCATGTCGTCCTGATGATTCTGCGCAGCTTCGCGCTGCTGTTGCTCGTGATCGCGGTGTACAGCTTGGCGTATCCGATTGTGCGCAGCGTTCAAATGGGACAGGGGCTGAACAGTATCGGCGTGCTCTACGGCAGCAATCTACATGCCTGGTTCGGTATGGCGGTTGGAACACTGGTCCCCGGCGTCATTCTGGCGCTCTTCAGCCAATGGTTCGCCCGGTGGATCGTGCCGGGGATCCGCGAAGAGTGCACTCACTGCGGTCACGAGATCGGCGACCACGCCGGCGAGCGATGTACCGAGTGCGGCGGGCGATTGCGACATTGAGTGGCGATGTGGTTCGGGGGAACGGGCGGGAAGAAAGGGACGGAAAGAGAGTGACGAAGGGGAGGCACGGAGAGTGGTACGGCGGCCGGATCGGCGGGAGGCGAGAGACCGGAAGCGTCGCCGGTCGGGTGGCGATCGAAACCGCTCCGGACGTTCTGCGTCGTACAGACCACGTCGGCGCCCCACCTGCTCCGGGGCCGGAGCGCAGTCTGGGGCCCCGATGATCCGGCCGTCAAGGCGGTCAGGCGGACTTGATGCTGGAAAGCGGGAATCAAAAGGGCCGCGCCCAAAGCGGGCCGCGCGCAACGTGCGTCCTGTGCGCTG
>SLDM01000144.1 GCA_007125255.1 Phycisphaerales bacterium | reverse complement strand
TGGCGACAGTTTCGCGACTTCACCAGCCCGATGGGTGAAGAGTTCGGTTTCATGCTCGGCGCCGCCGGGCACATCCAGAAGTCCGAGGCCGGCACCATCGCCCCGAATACGCAGTGGTTCGGCTACACGGTCGATGCGTCGATGCAGTACGGCGGCGCGAACGCGTTCCTCGCCTGGACACACCATTACCTCGACATCCGTCACTTCGGTCCCGGATTCCGCCGGAATGTGAATATCTACGGTTTCGTCGCGCAGGCCGGTCTCTACGTGACGCCGAAGGTCGAACCGTTCATCCGCTACGAGTTCGGAAACTGGCGCTTCAATGAGGGAACCGCCGTCGACGACTTTCGCAGCGATCTGCATCTGCTCAGCGTCGGCGTGAACTACTACCTTGACGGCCACGACGCCAAGTGGACCACGGATATCGGTTTCGGCATCTCGCGGGTGACCCGCGCGTGGGGTGACGCGCTCAGCGACGCCATCAGCGGGTGGCGTTTCGAGGGCCAGGGCACCCGGCCGCAGATCGTCTTCCGTACTCAGTTTCAATTGCTGTTCTGAGCGCTTGGGGACCTGAACGTCCAGCGGCGGGGGAGGGCTGAGCGATCCGCCTTCCGGGCTCCGGCTCAGAAGCACACCATCGCCTTGCCGAAGAAGTCTGCATCGCACATGTGCGCAACTTGACGGACACGACCGTCGGTACGGTTGTCGTGCTTCCATCTCACACGGCCGACTCGCTGCGCTCCCTGGCCGGGGCACCCCGCGGGGTCACTGCCTTCGTCACTTCGTCACTTTCCCTCCGTCCCTCCATGCTTCGCCCTTCGGGACGAAGCATGGCACCCGGCCCCCGCGGGATCGACGCAGTCAGGACCGTCGCCAACGTCACCCACCCCTCCGTGCCTGCGTGCCTTCCTTCGTCACTCCCCCCCCTCACTTCCGCATCGACATCGCCTTGCCGACGAACCTCCGGAAGAGTCGTGGATCATTGGCCATGCTGGCCCCGGTCGGCCGGTCGGCCTGACCGATACTGAGATAGGCCTTCGGGTCAATGGCGGCGATGTCGGTCGTGAGCCTTTTCAGATCGCGTCGGCGGGTGATCATGAACGCAATCTCGACCGGGCCGTCCTTGCCGTGGCCGTCGACGCGCGTGACGCGGTGGTTGCGTTCGCGGAGTTTTCCGGAGAGGTTGATCGACATGTCGGTGCTGATGGCGCGGACGATCCGGTGTCCCAGCGCGATCTTTTCCTCGATGAGCATGCCGACCATGACCCCGGTCGCGAATCCGCCGGCGTAGGCGACGAGCGCGACCGGGCTGGTCAGGTTCGTGATCACCCCGCCGACGGCAAGGACCCAGATCAGGACTTCGAAGAAGCCGAGACACGTTGAGTACCACCGGTGTCCACTGATCACGAGGATCATGCGGACCGTTCCGATCGACACGTCACAGATCCGCGCGAAGAAAATCAGCACGGGCACATACCAGACCATGTCGCCCATCAAGTCCATCGATTGTTTCCATGAGAGGGAACGAGCCGGGAGGCCATCACGAAGAGAGCGGGATTATACGGATTTGTGCCGAACCCGGTTTCACCTCCGGCCGGCGGTTGCGCCGGTTCCGGCGCACGGCCGGGAAGCGTCCTTACGCCTCCGCGTCGTGCTCCGGTGACGGGTCGACGTACGCATCGGCGCCAGACTTCTGTTCATCGCCGGGCGTGCGCTGCAGGTGGTACGCCGTGCGCCACACGTGGTAGGTCAAACGGTCAAGCCACAACAGCGCTTCGAGTTCCGCCACCGATCGGGCCGCGCGGCCGCTCCCGGCCGCGGCCGACTCCAGCAACCGTGCCCGTTCGCGCTTGCGCACCTCCGCCGAATCTCGCGACAGCGCTTCCAGTTCCGGAACCAGCTCCGGGTGCGCTTCCTCCGCCTCGATCCACTTGAGTGTGGTGTCGAGCGTATCGAGCAGTGCCCCGTGGATCCGGCTCAATTCCGGGTTGGCCTCGAGCACCGCCGGATCAAACGGTCCGCGGCAGGCGTCGGCCAGTCGCCGGAGATGATCCGCCGCGTGCACCGAGGCGAGTTGGCGCTCGAACTGCTTCGCGGACGCCGATTCGGTCGAGATCCGGCCGAGGAAGTGCTGTACCTCCCTGATCGCCAGTTCAACCTCATGCAATTTCCGGCCCGTCGGTCCCTGGACGGGCCTGCCCTGCAGGCGCGAGCGGAGCGCACGAATCGTCGCGGCGGCGATATTCAACGTCGCCCGCCGCACCGCCTCGATCGCCACCGACGGGATGCCGCTCACGCTGCTGTCCAGATGGCGTACCAGCTCCGGTTTGCGTTCCGGCACGAGGCGAATGACCAGCTTGGATACCGGCCCGATCATCGGCAGAAAGACCAGCACCCCCACGATGTTGAACGCCGTATGAAACGCGGCCAGGCTCACCGCGCCGGGATCGCCCTCCGCGTACTCGGCCACGAGATACATCAGGCGGAGAAAGAGCGGCAGCAGGAGGAGCGCGATCAGTCCGGTGACCAGGTTGAAGAGAATGTGCGTCGCCGCGGTTCGGCGGGCGGGAACGGACGCGCCGATCGAGGCGAGCAGCGCCTTGACCGTCGTGCCGATATTCTGCCCGATGACCAGTACCGCGGCCTGCTCGATCGAGATCGCGCCGGTGTAGAGTGCCGCGAGCGTGGTGGCGACCGCGGCGCTGGAGGATTGCATGACGATGGTCATGACCGCGCCGATCACAATGAGGGCGGGGATGCCCAGCAGGGTCATGCCGGGAAAACCTGCCGGATCGATCCGTTCGGCGAGGCCGGCCATCCCCGCCTGCAGGGTGTCGATACCGACGAAGATCAGGCCGAAGCCGGCGAGGGCGATCCCGGCCTGGGCCAGCCGCGCTCCACCGACCAGCCGCAGGAGCGCGCCGATACCGATCAGCGGCAGGGCGACCGCACTCATGCTGAACTTGAGCCCCACGGTGGAGACGATCCAGCCGGTACTGGTCGTCCCGAGGTTCGCCCCGAGAATCACCCCGATCGACTGGCTGAAAGTAAGCAGCCCCGCGGAGACGAACCCGATCGTCATGAGCGTCGTCGCGCTGGAAGATTGGACCAGTGCGGTGATGCCGGTCCCCCAGAACAGGCCGCTGCAGGGGCCGCGGACGAACCGCTCCAGGATGCCGCGCAGGGCATCGCCGGCGAGGGATTTGAGTCCCTCGGTCATCAGAATCATTCCGAGCAGAAAGAGCCCGATACCGCCGATGATGCCCGCGATCATGGGGCCATTATTTCGCATTTTGGCGGGGGCTGCTTGAGATTGTGAAGATGACCTCGAGATCTGCCGCGCCGGGCAGCGGGGGGAGAGTGACGAAGTGACG
>SLDM01000284.1 GCA_007125255.1 Phycisphaerales bacterium | reverse complement strand
GGCGACATTGTCGTCGCGGGCGGGCCGGTCGGCATGACGAAGAAGGGGGAGATCTGCATCTGGGCGAACCGGTTCGAAGTGCACTGCAAGTCGCTCGTCCCCCCGCCGGAGAAGTACCACGGCCTTCAGGATGCGGAGCTCCGCTACCGGCAGCGGTACGTGGATATGTACGCCAACCCCGGCACGCTCCAGACGTTTCAGCTGCGCTCCAGGCTCGTCTCGCAGGTGCGCCGTTTTATGGATGGCCGCGGCTACCTGGAAGTCGAAACGCCGATGATGCAGCCGATCGCGGGCGGCGCGGCGGCGCGGCCGTTCACGACGCACCACAACGCGCTCGGGATGGAACTGTACCTGCGCATCGCGCCGGAGCTCTATCTCAAGCGTCTGCTCGTCGGCGGCATGCCGCGCGTCTACGAGATCAACCGCAATTTCCGGAACGAAGGCGTGGACCGTTCGCACAACCCCGAGTTCACCATGATGGAGGTGTACGAGGCGTTCGGCGACTACGACACCATGCGGGAGCTGACCGAGTCGCTCGTTCACGAACTGGCGCAGACGTGTGCGGAGGCCGTTCCCGAGCGAGCCGCAGTGGACGGTTCCGATCCCGAGGCGCCGCTGATCCTTCCCTTCGGCGAGATCAACATCGACTATACGCGCCCGTTCCAGGTGGTGAGTTACGGCGAGCTGTTTGAACGCGCCATGGGCTTCGACATGTTCAACCGGGAGAAGACCCGCGCGAAGGCGACCGAAGAGCACCTCGAGAACGCGGAGAAACTCGATCACTGGCTGCTGGTGAGTGAACTGTTTGATCGCTACGGCGAAGCGGAGATCGATCCCTCGAAGCCGACGTTCGTGAAGGACTTTCCCGCGGCGATCTCGCCCCTGACCCGGCCGCACGAAGAGAACCCGGAACTCTCCTACCGGTGGGAGCTGTTTGTCGCCGGCATGGAACTGGGCAACAGCTATACCGAGCTGAACGATCCGGAGGTGCAGCTTCAGAAGTTCACCGAACAGCTGGCCGGCGCGGATGAGGAGGTCCAGACCTTCCGGGCCCTGGATGAGGACTTTATTCATGCGCTGCGCGTCGGCATGCCCCCGGCGGGCGGTCTCGGCGTCGGTATCGACCGCATCATCATGCTGATGACCAACGCCACCACGATTCGCGATGTGATTCTTTTTCCGCTCATGAAGTTCCGTGCGGTCGAAGAGTGATGGCTGAGAAGAGCCCCCTCAACCTGCGCGCGCAACCTTGCATCCATCCCTCCGTCGCTTGGCCCCTTCGTCGCTTCGTCGCTCTCCTCCCCATGCACATGGATGTGGGGCGAATCCGCCGTTTCCGGCTGTTCTCTGTGATCGTGCTAGGCGCGGCGATCCAGCTGGCGATGGCCGGCCCCGCGGTTCACGGCGACGAGACGACCCTGCCGAACGATGGCGACGACGACTCCGGTGGCGAAGTCTTGTGGGAACAAGTCAGCGAACAGTGGTACGTGATCGAGTTGCTCGGCCGCCACGCCGGTTGGAAGCGCATTTCGATCGAACGGTCAGAGGGCCGCTACCGCACGCTGACCGCGACGACGTTTCGGCTTCAGCGCGCGGGCCGGGCGTTCGACGTGACGACCAGGACCTTGGCCGATGAATCCGCGGGGGGAGCGCCGTCGGTCATGTCCATCGAGAACGATCATGCGGGGCATCGACTCAGTTCCACGTGGACGTTCATGCCGGATCGGGAGACCGTTGTTCTCTCCCACGATGGTCACCGCAACGAGGATCACGATCGGCCGCAGGGCGTGTGGCTGATGCCCCGCGCGGCGGCGCGCTACGTCAGCGAACGAGTGAACGCCGGGGCGAAGTCGATCGACTACCGCGCGGTTGAACCCCGCTACGGCCTGGAACCCTTCTCGATTCGTCGCGTGCGCCTCGGTTCGTGCCGGTTCGTCATGGATGATCGCGAGGTTCCCGTCACGAAGTGGCGGGTTCACCATGAATTCGAACCCTTTCCCACCGAAGAATGGATCTCCGCCGATGGCGTCATGGTGGTGCGCAAGGTCGAGACCGGGTTCGGGTCGGTGAAGCTTCGCCTGAGCGACCGCGATTCCGCCCGGGCGGTGAATCGCGACGAGGGACTTCCGGACCTCCTCGTGCAGGCGTTCGTGCAACCCGACCGGCCGATGGAGAACGTGCGCCAGCAGGAGGAAGCCACATTCCGCATTCGCGCGGTGCGCGGTGAGCTGCCCGCAATCCCCGGTGCCGGCGCGCAGCGCGTCCTTCCTCCGGATGATGAGCGGGACGGTGCGTCCTTTGTGATGGTGCGCATCGTGCCGGGTGATCCATTGGCGGCGTGCGAAGAAGATGAGGCCAACGACGCCTACCGCCGCGCGACTCGGCTGGTCAACTTCGATCACCCGCGGGTCAGGCGACTGGCGCAGCAGCTGGGCGATTCCGCCGGTGAAGAGGCGCTTCCCCAGAAAATCGCGGCCCGGGCGCGAACGCTGGTCTTTGAACACCTCGCGGAGAAGTCACTGGCCTCGTCGCTGGTCTCCGCCGCCGAAGCGGCACGAACCGGGACGGGGGATTGCTCCGCCCACGCGATCCTGCTCGCCGCGCTCCTGCGGGCCCATGAGATTCCCAGCCGTGTCGCCATCGGGCTGACGTACGTGGAGTCATTCGGTGAGCATGAAAACGTCTTCATCTGGCATCTCTGGACGCAGGCGCTGATCGAGGAAAGATGGATCGATCTGGATGCGACGTTGCCCGGCTCTGCGTTTCACCCGGGTTACGTCCTCATCGCCACATCCGCCATGAGCCACGCCCACCACGGTATGCTGCCGGCAACCACGCTCATGATGATGGGCAACCTCACGATCGAACCGCTCGACACCGCGCCGTGATTCGCCATCGCCGACCATTCATTCGGCGGACCTCCGGCGGACCTTCGGTAGACCTCCGGTAGTGCCCCTCCCCATGCTCCCTCCCCGTCCAGAAGATGGTCACAAAGGAACCTTCGGGACCGCCTGCATTCTCGGCGGGGTCGCCCACCCGCCGCGGATCATGCTTGGCGGCCCGGCGTTCAGCGCCCTGGCCGCCCTTCGGGTCGGTTGCGGCCTGGCGGTCCTCGCGGTGCCCGAGCCGCTCATGAACGCCGCGCTGTCCATCGCGCCGTCCGCGACCGGGCTCGCCCTGCCGGTGGACCGGAAGAACCACCTCAAGCCGAGCGAGGTGGCGGAACTGCTCGATCGGTACCTGCGCAGCTTCCGTTGTCTTGCCGTCGGTCCCGGACTCGGTGCGGAGCAGCCGCAGCAGCAGATCGTCATTCGGCTCATCGCGCAGGATGAAGTGCCGCTGGTCCTCGACGCCGATGCGATCAATGCGCTGGCGGCCG
>SLDM01000420.1 GCA_007125255.1 Phycisphaerales bacterium | reverse complement strand
GACCGCGGTCAAGACGATCCAGCGCATCACCAAGACGATGCAGATGATCGCGACCGCGAAGTTCACTGCCGCCGTCGGCCGCACCAAGGCGAGCCAGCCGTACACGGAAAAGATCCGCCAGCTCGTCGGCGAAGTCGCCGGCGCGGCCGGTGACACCTCCCACCCGCTCATCGCCGGGCCGGAGCAACCCGCCAACAAGGAACTCGTGCTGGTCATCACCTCCGACCGCGGGCTCTGCGGGTCGTACAACGCCAACGTCCTGCGCCATGCCGTCAACCACCTGCGCGATCTCAATACGAAGAACACCGACTTCCGGCTGGAAACCTCCGGCAAGAAGGCCGTCGGCTTCTTCAAGTTCCTCAAGTACACCATCGACGAGCGTCACACCTTCGGCGACAAGCCGCAGTTCGAAGAAGTGGAACGCCTCGCCTCGCGCCTGATCGAGCAGTTCACCGAAGGCGCGTACGACGCGATCCGGGTCGTCTACATGCGGTTCATCAGCAACGCCCGGCAGAAGCCGGAAGTGCTGCAGCTGCTCCCGCTCAAGTCCGATGAACTCACCCAGGACGCTCCGCGGGAGGAACCGGGCGGTGAGGAAACGTCGACCGAGTACGACTTCAGCCCCTCGGGCCGCGAGCTTCTGGATGATCTACTGCCCATGGCGGTGAAGACGACACTGTTCCAGGTGTTCAATGAAGCGGTCGTGAGCGAACAGATCATGCGCATGGTCGCCATGAAGGCCGCCACGGAGAACGCCAAGGATCTCGGCCGCACGCTCAAGCGCGACTTCAACCGCGCCCGCCAGACGCAGATCACGACGGAACTGACGGAGATCATCGCCGGCGCGGCCAGCCTCGAATAACCGCCTCGTCACGCTTCACCCAATTGCGACGGCTGAACTGTGCCGGCCGCCCAATCCAGGGCCGTTCGAGCTCTGCTTTGTCACTCCGTCACTCCGTCACTTTCAACCGGTAACCCTCAGGCGCCGCCCCGCGCCTTGACGCTTCCGAGCCCCCCGTCCACGCCGATGACCTGCCCGGTCACCCAGCTCTGGGTGGGGTCGAGCAGCCATTCGATCGCCGAAGCGACATCGTCCGGTTCACCCGGCCTGCGGATCGGGTGCATGGCGACCGAGGCGTTCAGACTCGTTTCATTCCCGAAGATCATCTCGGTGGCGTGGGTGCGCGTCAGCCCCGGCGCGACGCAGTTCACGCGCACGCCCTTCGGGGCGTAACTCGCGGCACTGGCGATCATCAGCCCCTGCACGCCGCCCTTGGCCGCCGCGATCGCTTCGTGATTGATCAGTCCCAGTCGGGCCGCGACGGAGGAGATCAGCACGATCGACCCGCCGCCGCTCCGGATCATCCGCTTCGCACCGGACCGCACGGCGTGGTAGGCGGTATCGAGGTTCACCGACATGACCGCGCGCCAGTCATCGGGTTCGGTCAGGTGCGCGGGTTTGAGAAAGACCGATCCGACAGAGTTGACGATCCCGTCAATCCGTCCACCGCCGATCTCCGCCGCCTGCTCACAGAGCGCTTCAACCGCATCGGGATCGGTCGCATCGGTCGGGATGCTTTCGCCGCCGACCTCTTCGGCAAGCTCGTTCAGTCGATCCTCCCCGCGGGCGGCGAGGACGAGCTTCGCGCCGCGCCGATGCAGACGCCGGCAGAGGGCCGAACCGATGCCTCCGCTCGCGCCGAGCACGACGATGGTGGTCTCCGAAAAATCCGTGGGAATATCGTTTTCAGTCATGGAGTCGCCAGGGTGTCCAGGGGCATTCGCGGGAGGTGCGACTCGATCGCTTCGCGCACCGGGACGCCGGGCTGATCGAGCACGCAGGCGCGGCCGAGTTCGCCGCAGAGAAGCCGCGCGGTCGTCTGCGACGAGAGGAAGATGACCGGGAGGCCGGAACCGGGGTGCGTTCCCCCGCCGACGAACCACACCCCTTCCGTGCCGGGCATCTTGTGCTGCGGCCGGCGGTGAAGCATCTGCGTGAGGTTGTGGGCGAGGTTGAACGTCGCGCCGTGATTGATGCGCTCGGCCCGCCAGTCATCCGGCGTGATGATCTCTTCCGTGATGATGCGGCGGGAGAGGCCGTCAACGCCCAGGATCCGCTCGGCATGGTCGAGCGCGGTCCGCCGCAGGAGCGGCGCCGCCTGCGCCCAGTCGATCGTCGCCTTCGTGTTCGGCGTGGGAACGAGCAGGTACACCGCGCTCTTGCCCGGCGGCGCGAGCGTGGGATCGAGCCGCGAAGGATTGCAGAGGTAGAAGGACGGATCGTCGCTCAGCCGGCCGCGTTCGGTGATATCGCGCAGGTTCTCTTCGTACCGGCTGGAGACGTAGATCGTGTGGTGCGGCAGATCAACCTCGCCGTCGAGGCCGAGATAGAGCATGAAGGTGCTGCAGGAGTACCGCTTCCGGTCGATCGCGTCGTCGGTCTCGCGGCCGCGGAGGGAGAGGGGAATCAGGTTCTTCATCGCCCAGGTGGCGTCGGCGTTGATGACCGCGTGATCATGCTGGCGCATCTCTCCGCGCACCTGGACGCCGGTCAGTCGATTGCCATCGAACGCCAGTTTCTCCACCGGGGCGTCGGTGATGATCTCCACGCCCAACGCGCGGCAGCACGCCGCCATTGCGGTCGTGAGCGCGTTGCACCCGCCGGTGGGATGCCAGATGCCGTACTCATACTCAATGAACGGCAGGATGGAAAAGAGACTCGGACACTCGTAAGGGCTCATGCCGAGATACTTGCTCTGGAAACTCAGCGCGAGGCGAATGTGCGGATCGCGGAAGTACCCCTTGAGATAGGTGTAGAGCGACTGGTGCGGCCTGAGGACCGGACCGCACTTCATCGCGTCGCGGCTGATCAGATCGAAGAAGCTGCGAAGCGGCTGGCGCAGGATCGGCGTCATGAGGCGCAGCTTGCGGCGATTGTCGCGCATGAACCGTTCAAACGCGGCGGAGTCACGTGGATTGATCGCATCGAGCTGGGCGACCATGCGATCCAGGTCCTGCGTCGTGTCGAGGGTAAGCGGTGACGCCCCCGACTGGCCCCCCGACTGGCCGAACACGAGCCGGTACATCGGGTCGAGCCGCTGCAGTTCCACGCACTGATCGAGCCGGTAACCGCACGCGCTGAAGATCTCTTCGAGCACGTACGGCATCATGAAGAAGGTCGGTCCGCAGTCGAAATGGAAGTCGCCCGACGAGATGCGCCGGGTCCGGCCGCCGACGACCGACCGCGCTTCGTAGAGCGTGACGGAGATTCCGGAGGCCGCGAGCAGCATCGCGGCGGCCAGCCCCCCCGGCCCCGACCCGATGACCGCCACGGTGTTCTGTCGATTCTGAATCATTCCGGTACGGCTCCGGCCGGGAGG
>SLDM01000225.1 GCA_007125255.1 Phycisphaerales bacterium | reverse complement strand
TGGGGCGTGGCCATGACGAGTTTCCAGCCGCTCTGGCATCCCGCGTCCGATGAAGATCTCGCCCGCGGCAAGCGGGCGATCGAGCAGGCGCTGGAGATCGGCGCGGCGGCGGAGCGGGAACGCGGCTACATCGATGCCGTCAAGGCGTTCTTCACCGATCCCGATCCGGCCCTGGAGAGCCGCGCCGACGATCACGAAGCCCGTGTCAAGGCGTGGAAGAGCGCTCAGCGCGAACTGCACAAGGCGCACCCCGATGATGTGGATGCGGCCGCGTTCTATGCCCTTGCTGAAGTCTGCTACGCGATGACGCAATTTTCACCCGCGCGCGAACACGATTATGAGAGGGAACGGCTCGCCGGGGCGCTGCTTGAGAAGCTTCTTGAAGATCATCCCGAGCATCCGGGTCTCTTTCACTACCTCATCCACGCCTACGACAGCACGGAGCTTGCCCACAAGGCGGAGACGATCGCCCGCGAGTACGATCAGCTCGCACCCGATTCCGTCCACGCTCTGCACATGCCCAGTCACATCTTCGTGCGGCTGGGGTACTGGGAGGAGACCGCGGAGTGGAACGAGCGCTCCGCCGGGGCGGCCCGGCGCATCATGCATGTGGACCGGCAGGCCAGCGCCCACAACGTCCACGCGCTGGATTACATGATGTACGGGTATCTGCAGTTGGACGACGAGGAAAGTGCGGGCAAGACGCTTGATCGCGTGCGGAATGTCGAGGAGATCTGGCCCGCCCACTTCGCCGGCTACAACGCCGCCGCCGCCCAGGCCCGCTATTACCTCGAGCAGCACAAGTGGGAAGAGGCCGCCAGCATGCCGCTGCGCCTTCCCGAGGCGTTCCCGTGGGATGACTTTCCCAAGGCCCTCGCGATCTTCCACTACGCCCGCGGTCTCGGGGCCGCCCGTATCGGTGATGTCTACCGGGCCGATGCCGAGTACGAAGCGATCATGGAGGCGGTCGAAGCACTGCGCGAGGCGGGCGAGCGCTACTGGGCGTACATGGCCGAGGCGCTGGGGCAGGCGGTCAAGGCGTGGACGCTCTACGAACGCGGCGAGACCGAGGACGCGGTGGCCCTCCTGCGCAAAGCGGCGGAGCTCGAGGATTCGATGGACAAGCATCCGACCACGCCCGGCGAGGTCTATCCGGTCTGGGAGGTTCTCGGCGACCTGCTAGTTCAGCTCGGCCGCACCGATGAAGCGGTCGAAGCGTACGAAGCGTCGCTCCGGCGCACGCCGAATCGGCGGAACGCGGTCAGGGGGATCGAGCGCGCGAAGGGATCGGAATGAGCGCTTTCGATCGGTCGAGAACCGGGTTGACCGGAAGTCAACGGTACAGAGGGCGAGGGTGAGATATGATCCCCATTCGCCATAGGGGCGCATGGAGCACACGATGTCCCGCTATCGCAACCATCTTCCACAGCTCTCCGCCGATCTCTTTCTCACCGACGGCGGCCTTGAGACCACACTTCTCTTCGATGAGGGATTCGATCTGCCGCACCTCGCCGCGATTGTCCTGGTGAACCAATCAGAGGGGGTCGAGGCGATTCGCCGGTACTGCCAGAACTACATCGAGGTGGCGCAGCGTTTCGGTGTCGGGATCAGCTTTGACACCGCCACCTGGCGGGCGAGCTCCGATTGGGGTGAGAAGCTCGGCTGCACGCCGGATGAGCTCGCGGAAGCGAATCGGCTTGCGGTGCGAATCCTCGAAGAGGTTCGCGATGAATATGAGTCGCCGACGTCGCCAATCGTCATTGCCGCGTGTGTCGGGCCGCGCGGCGACGGCTATCGCCCGGAGTTTCTTATGTCGCCCGAAGAGGCGCACGAGTACCATCAACGGCAGATCGATACGTTCACGGAGACCGCTGCGGACTATGTCGGCGCGATGACCATGACCCACACAGGTGAAGCGATCGGCGTGGTCCGGGCCGCGGGGCAGGCGGGCATGCCCGTGGCGATCTCCTTCACCGTTGAAACCGACGGCCGCCTGCCGACCGGTCAGCCGCTTGGCGAAGCAATCACCGAAGTCGATGCGGCCACCGGGCGCAGCGCCGCGTACTTCATGGTCAACTGCGCGCATCCCACGCACTTTGCCGAGGCGGTCAGCGAGGTTG
This sequence comes from Phycisphaerales bacterium, assembly GCA_007125255.1. Taxonomy (GTDB): domain Bacteria; phylum Planctomycetota; class Phycisphaerae; order Phycisphaerales; family SM1A02; genus SKZB01. The sequence goes on along the minus strand of SLDM01000225.1, from coordinate 1,261 downwards.
CGCCGTGGACCGGGCGCCTGCGCGGTATCCGCGCCAACGCTTCGCGCCTCAGCCACGCGGAGTTGGAGGCATGTACGGAGCTTGACACCGGCGATCCGGCGGACCTGGCGAGCCATTACGCCGCCCTGCGGGCCGGCCCGCTCAAACACGTGACGATCCTGGGCGGGTGCTGCGGTACGGACCACCGTCACATCGAGCAGATCGCCGCCGCCGCGTGTCGGCCGTCGATGCCTCGGACGGGTTGAGATTGGGGGGAGCTCTTCCCGGCACGTGGGCGCGGCCGGCTGACCTTGGTGTTTCGTAGGAAGGGCTCCTACACTTCTCCGTGCCCCTTTTTCTGCCCCATCTCTTCCGCGGGCTGATCCTGCTGCTGCTCGCGGCCCACGTCTTCTACATGTTCAGTATCGCCCGTGCCCTGGCCGGCACGATCGGCTGGTCGTGGAGCACGTTCATCATCGCGGCGGGCTTTGCCCTGATCATGTTGCTCCCCTTGATCTGGGCGGTCGCGCTGCCGGAGTTTCCCGAGATGTACCTTCGTCACGTGCGTGGTCGGCGTCGCTTTGCGCGGGGTGAGTGTCCCGGCTGCGGCTACCGGATCGCCACGGAGGACGCGCCGTGTTCCGAGTGCGGCAGCGCGGTCGAGCCTCCCGAGCCCTACCGCATCTGCGGCCGGACGGTCCGCACGTTCGTCCTGATCAACCTGTTTGCGTGGGTGGTCGGTCTCGCCGCGGCTGAGGGATGGGCGCAGTACGATGAGCATGTTTTTCTGGCCGAAGCGCAGGCCGCCCATGCGGCGGAGGGGTCGCAGCGCTTCACCCGTGCCCGCGCCTGGCCGAGCGACTCGGCCCGACTGCAGTGGGACGTCGAGCGCGGCGTCAGGGTTGAAGACGGCCAGATCAACTGGACCCGGCCACCGGCACCGGGCAGTGGCCGCGACGAGAGCCCTCTGCCAAAATCGCGATAGATTGCCCCGAGTTGCACCGGACGACTTGCGCCCGAACTGAGACAGCGAGTCGATGAGCGATGGAGTCACCGCGGGTGCCGCCTTCCGAGCGTTTCCCTTCGTCCCTCCGTGCCTTCGTGCCTACGTGCCTTTCCTAATGCCTTGATGCCTTGATGCCTCGAAGCCCCCTGCCTCCTTGACGTCCCGCCGGAGGTGCCTATACTGGTGCCACACTGATGCGGGGTAGAGCAGTCTGGTAGCTCGTCGGGCTCATAACCCGGAGGTCGCAGGTTCGAATCCTGTCCCCGCTATTGCTCA
>SLDM01000320.1 GCA_007125255.1 Phycisphaerales bacterium | reverse complement strand
GCTGGTGCTCGTGGCGGTGTACTGGACGATCGTCTGGATCCGCGTGGAGCGCATGGTTCGTGACCGGCCGACGGTCCGCGCGGGGCTGGCGCTGGAGGCGCCGGAAGAGGGCTGGCCGGAGGTCTCGATCGTGATTCCGGCCCATAACGAGGAGCGCGTGATCGATGCCTGCTGCGCCTCGCTCCGGAAACAGAACTATCCCGAGTACGAGGTGATCTTCGTCCTCGATCGCTGCACCGACCGCTCGCGCGAGATCGTGGCGCGACACGCCGCGGAAGACCCGCGCATCCGGTTCATCGAAAACGACCACTGTCCGGATGACTGGGCGGGCAAGTGTCATGCCGCGCGGCGCGGGGCGGAACACGCGACCGGGGCGTGGCTGCTCTTCACCGATGCCGACACCGAGTTCGATCCCGATTTGACCAGCGCGGCGGTGGCGATTGCCCGCGAGCGCGATGCGGCGCTGTTCAGTCTGCTCAGCTCGCTGACCTATGACCGGAAGCACGAGCGGATCGCGCAGCCGGTAGCGGGGATGACCCTGGTGCGCATGTATCCCTTCCAGCGCAGCCGCTCGAAGAAACCCGTGCGGCCGTTCGCCAACGGCCAGTTCATGCTCTTCGACCGCGCGTGGTACGAGAAGATCGGCGGGCACGCGGCGGTGAAGGATGATCTCCTGGAGGACCTCGCGTTCGCGCGGCTGGTGCAGCGACAGGGCGGGCGAGCCGTGACGTACCTGGCCGACCAGATGCTGCGCTGCTCCATGTACGATTCCATGGATGCTCTCAAGACCGGCTGGAAGCGCATTTTCATCGAAGCGTGTCGCCGCAGGCCCGCCCGGCTGCGGCAGAACGCCTGGCGGGTGATCGGTGGGGGGGTCGGCGTACCGGTGCTGCAGGTGACGGCGCTGGGCGGCGCCGCCGTCCTCGCACTGTCCGGCGAACTCGGGTGGGCGGTTGTGCTGCTGATGATCCTCCTCGCCGGCCTGATCGGGCAAGCCGTCGCTCTGCTGCGAATCTACCGCTTGAGCGGCGTGCCCGCAGGCGCGATCGTGTTCTACCCGTGGGGCTGCTGGATCATCGGCCGCGCGATGCTGGAAGGGGCGCGGGATCTCGAAGCGCGGCGGCCGATCCGGTGGGGCGGCCGCGAGTACGTGCTTGAGCCGAGAAGGTGAGAGGGAGAGTGACGGAGTGACGAAGTGACGAAGTGACGGAGTAGTGTGGAGCGACGAAGCGACGGAGTGACGGAGAGCAGGGTGCCACGGCCAGATGGCCGAAGGGAGTCGGCCGTGCGCTGGTGGAAGCGCGATCAACTGACCGAGGTTCGACGCTCAGTCTGAACCCCTCCCCATCACGCTCGCCCCTTCGTGCCTCCGTGCCTCCGTGCCTCCCCCAGCACTCGCGAATCATTCCCCCTACACTCCGTACATGTCCGACCGACCTCTCCGCATCCTGCTGACCAACGATGACGGGATCGATGCGCCGGGGATCGAAGCGCTCTGCGCTGCGCTCGACGGCCTCGGTGAGATCGTGCCGATCGCCCCCCGCTCGGTCCAGTCGGCGACCAGCCATGGCATCACCTTTCACGAACCGCTGATGGTCGAAGAGGTGCTCGTCAACGAGCGCATGAAAGGTACGGCGGTGGAAGGCCGTCCCGCCGATTGCGTCAAGCTCGCGCTGCGCGCGATCTGGCAGGAGCGTTTCGGCGAAGGATCGCGGCCGGATATCACGATCAGCGGCATGAACACCGGCGCAAACGTCGGCATCAACGTGATCTATTCCGGCACCGTTGCGGCGGCGGTCGAATCGGCGTTTCTCGGTGTGCCCGCCATCGCGGTGAGCCTGCATATCGGCGAGCTGGCGAAGACGCGCTACGCCCATGCCGCCGCCCATGCCCGCCGCGCAATCGACAGCGTGCTCGAACACCGGCTGGACCGGCACAGCGTGATCAACATCAACGTGCCGCGCACCGAATCGGATGACACGCCCATGCCGCGGATGCGGGTCGTGGCGATGAACACCGCGGCGGGGACCGACGGCTACGAGAAGCGCCACAGTCCCTACGGCAAGCTGTACTACTGGGCGAAGGGAAGCAGCATGCAGTTCACCCATACCGCACCCGAGTCTGATGTCGAAGCGCTGCTCGAAGGGTGCATCACCATCACGCCACTGACCTACAACCTGACCGACCATCCGCGACTGCAGACCTGGCACGATCGGCTGGTTTCGACCGCGCCGGAACTGATGCAGCCGTCCTGATCCGACAGATTCGCTGTTGACACCCGGATTCTGTGGTCGATAATCAGGGTATGAGGTAGGTGAAGCATGCGTTGTGCGTCACCGCCACCGACCGAGGAGACCGGCGTGCAGTTCGTCCTGCCGCATCGTGGTCCGGGGGCTCTTTCCGCGGGATCGATTGACCATGTGATCACTGCGCCGGGACCCGAGCCGCCATCGGTGCGCGCGGCGCGAATCCCGATGCGCCGCGGTGGTCCTGAACCGTCTCTTCAACCCCTTCATTTCCAGCTCTCAGAAGGATGCTCACCATGTTGACCGTGACTGAAAAAGCCAAGGACGCCCTGACTGACGCCATCGATCAGATCGAGGAGCCGACGCCGGAGAACGCCTGCTTCCGCATCATCCGCGGGCAGGACAACCAGCTCACCCTCTCCCTCGGCGTTCCGGATGATCAGGATGTGACCGTCGAAACCTCCGACCGCACGATCCTGGCGATCTCGCCGGATATCGCCGAGGCGTGCGAAGATCGCACGCTGGACGTTTCGGAGGAAACCGAGGATGGCCGGTGCGTGCTCACGCTGACCTGACCTGACCGGAAGAACGCAACCGAAAAACAGTGGCGGACGCCTCCCATGATGGAGGCGTCCGCTATCCTCTCATCATCGTGATCCGATTTCGGAACGTCTCCAAGTCGTACGATGAGGGTCGCACGCATGCGGTGCGATCACTCTCGCTGAACATCGGTGCGGGCGAACTGCTCATCCTGCTCGGGACTTCCGGCTGCGGCAAGACGACCACGCTCAAGATGATCAACCGTCTGATCGAGCCGACGGAAGGATCGATCGATGTGGACGGGCAACCCGTGGCGGAGCGCGATCCCGTGCATCTGCGGCGCGGGATCGGTTATGTCTTTCAGGGGGTGGGTCTCTTCCCGCACCTGACGGTGGGGGAGAACATCGCCGTGGTGCCGCGACTGCTCAAATGGGAGGATCGCAAGGTCGCCGCGCGCACCGATGAACTGCTCGAGCTGGTCAACATGCCCCCCGGCGAGTACCGCGACCGGATGCCGCCGCAACTCTCCGGCGGGCAGCGGCAGCGGGTCGGGCTCGCACGGGCGCTGGCGGCAGAGCCGAAGATCATGTTGATGGATGAACCGTT
>SLDM01000491.1 GCA_007125255.1 Phycisphaerales bacterium | reverse complement strand
GAATGCGATGGACTTCGCGTTCGTGCTCATGGCGTACAACTTCAAACGGAGCCTCAGTCTGATGTCAGCGGGATAGGTGCGTCGAAAGCGAGCGTCAGTCGGCATTGACCCGGCCGAATGATGAGCTACTCCCCGTCAAGTGGGCGCGCCAACTCGTAGGCTAAGGTGGATTCAAGGGGTTCGTTCGCGGCTGCGCAGGGAGCCCGGAGGGCGACCGGAGCAGCCGCGAACGAAGTCGGCCGGTCACCCCCGTTCCGATTCAATGGGTGCTCGGTTCCGGCGTTGCCCGACGCTGAGCATTCGGCCACGCCGTACACCTCTGCCGGCGTTTGATAGTCCAGGGCCTGGTGCAGACGCTCATCGTTGTAGAACGAGAAGTATCGATTCAGACCGCTCACCGCCTCCGCCACCGTCTCGTACTCGTGCAGGTACACCTCCTCGTACTTCACGCTTCGCCAGAGCCGCTCGATGAAGATGTTGTCGTACACCCGGCCGCGACCGTCCATGCTGATCTGGACCTCAGCACCGAGCAGCACGCTCGTGAACGCACGGCTGGTGAACTGACTGCCCTGGTCGCTGTTGAAGATCTCCGGCGTCCCCCTCGCCAGCGCACGCTCCAACGCATCGACACAGAACGAGGCGTCCATCGTGATCGAGACCTCCCACGACAGCACATACCGGCTGAACCAGTCCATCACCGCCACCAGATACACCCAGCCGCGACGAAGACGGATGTACGTGATGTCCGTGCACCAGACCTGGTCCGGCCGATTGATCGTCATGTCTCTCAGCAGATACGGATAAACCGTGTGATCCGGGTGCTTTACCGTCGTCCGAGGCTTCGGATAGATCGCCTCGATGCCCATCTCTCGCATCAGTCGCCGCACGCGCTTGATGTTCACCGGGCGCCCTTCCTCTGCCAGCGCCCGATTCAGCCATTGCATCATGCGCGCCACACCGTAGTACGGCGTCCGCAGATACTGCTCATCGATCAATCGCATCAGCCGCTCATTGAACGCGTTTTCACCACGGCGAGGCCGTGCATACAGCGTGCTCGGACTCAGTCCGAGCAACTCGCACTGCCTCCGAACGGGAATCTTCGGATGTTTCGGCTCGATCAGCATGCGCTTCTCATCACTCGTCAAGTCCCGACTTTTTTTTGAGCCAGTCCAACTCCACTTTGAGCTGCCCGATCTGCTGATAGAGCCGCCCCGTCAACTCTTCCTGCGCTGCTGCGTCATGCTCACGTCGCCGGCCAAACACCTCCGGCAACGCCTCCAGCAATTGCTTCTTCCACTGGCTGATCTGGTTCGCATGCACTTCGTGCTCACTCGCCAGCTCCGCCACCGTCTTCTCACCTTTGATCGCCTGCAAGGCGACCTTGGCCTTGAACTCTGCTGTGAACTGCCTTCGCCTTCGCGACATTGATTCGCCTCCTGTTTGGGATGCGAATACACCTTAACCGCGCGCCCAGATTTTGGGGAGTATTACAGAGAATGGCCCCACGGCACGGGTTCATCGGAGTCTGTTCCGGGCCAGAGCTTCCGGTTCGGTGGAGCGCCGGCTCGTAGCGGATCGCCTTCAGAATGAACCTCGGCATCTCCGGGAAGCCGCGCCGCCGCGCTCCTTCCACTCAGCCGTCCCACCCAATGACCGCGTCGCCCTCGCTTGGGGAAGGCTCGGCTCTTCCTGAGACGTGATCGACAACTCAGACCGCCGAATGCGACCCACACAGATTCCTGAAGACCCCACTTGCCACCTCCTCCTGATAGGGATCGAGTAACGCGTCAGGTGTCTGCAACGGATGAAGAGTCACGTACGAAGAGTGATGCTGTTCGCCCGAACGCCACCTGTGACCCTCAAGCGTGCGGATCGCCAGCTACTCACGGCCGTCATTCATTCCAACTGATCCAGAGCGGCGGGCCGGGGCGATTGCCGTGCGTTCCCGATGGAATAGGCGCATCCGGTTCCGCCAGCGGTGTACGACGCATGTCATAGACGATCCCACCAATCAGGTTTCGACGTTGAGTTCTTGTGAAGTGCCAACTCGGCGAGACCCGAGTCGGCGTCTCGCGACCATCATGCTCATAATCCACCGGCACCATAGATGAGATCTGCCCGCTGCTGTCTATGGAGAATACGACCAGTTCGTCACCTCCAAACTCGAACACATCGAACTCACCCTCCCATGTTCTCGCAAAGAAGTGATGACGACCGAGCGTCGTATGACCATGAACCCTCCCGCCGACATGGCTTGATGCAAGTTGCAGTTCACCCAGATCGTCGATCCTGTAAATTCGAATCTCCTTTTCAGCCCCTTCCGGATCGCACTGCAGGACCAGGATATCGCCGGCGTGCATGAACATCATCTGGTCAATCGGCGCGTCGATCTCGATCGCTGCATAGCTCTCTGCCCAATCATCATGATCTGGATCGAGCATGCCGACACGCAACTCGTTGTTTCTGGTCTCGCATGCCCAGCGACCGTTGTCGGCCACCCGAACCGTGGCGCGACGATACTCGGTTGTGAGTGCATACGCCTGCTCGGGCTGTCGCCAATCAATCACATGGAAATCCTTGGATCCCCCATCGTTGCGCAAGAGCAGATGGTAGTTCGACAGCCACTTGGCGTGCTCATACTGACCTGACAGATCAATCATCTCATCCGCGTCACGCCAGTATGGCCAGATCCAGATTCCTTCCGGATACTCATCACTTTGACCAGGGCCCTTCTGGACAAGAATGGAACGTCCGTTTGGAGACGACTCGATCGACTGTCGAAAGATGGCTCCGGTTGTCGCCTCAATCGCATGATTGATCGCCACGATGTCATCCTGCACATCCTGGGGGAGGGTGTGCTGATCACCCGCCACAAGCCGAATGGGTGTCCCGGGATCTTCTCCGCCACCGGGGACGTACGGCTGATATCCTTCCTGATGAAACATCAACAGTACTTCATCCGATTCAGCGACAACGTTTGAGAGTCCGAGCGGAGACAGCACGACACATGCTGACCCAATGAGCATATAGTTCTTCATGATCCTGGCTCCTGATGGCATGATTTGCTTTCATTCACATTTATTCGAAGAAACGTTGCGGCAGTGTTTCTTCACTACTTGTCAGATGATGGCGGACACTCACAGGTATCAGGCAGGCTCTTTCCCCAACCTGGTGCTCCCAGGAGGGGGCCACCAGCGGGTAACTCAATCTCCTCAACGTCACACAGATCGAGTGAATTGAACGCAGTGGTATTGCTGTTATAGCCGAATGGCGGCAACTCGGGCACTGCTTCATACGGCAGACAGCATCCTTGAATGCAACCAACGGTACTGCTTATGCACTCCCATACGTCGCAGTTAATGTCAAGTTCTACGCACACCGACCGACCTGCTCCTTCAT
>SLDM01000044.1 GCA_007125255.1 Phycisphaerales bacterium | reverse complement strand
TGTGTTGAACGTTCAGCCTACCCAACCGCCACCGCGTCGGCGGCGAGCGAGTGCTTCAAGTCTGTCAACTATGGCAGCTTATTGTTCGTCAGCGCGGGAGATCTGCCAGTACTGCAGTTCAACCGGGGCCTGCCGGCCGAAGATGGTCACGAGGACGCGGACGATGCCCTTGTCGGGAAGGACCTCGTCGACGGTGCCTTCGTAGTTCTCGAACGGACCCTCGTTGATGGTGACGTGGTCGCCCTTCTCAAACTCCATCTTGACGGTCGGGGTCTCTTCGGGTCGCCGCGAGTCGAAGAGCATCTTCTCGACCTCGTGCGGGGCCATGGGGGTCGGCCGGCCGGCGGTGCCGACGAAGTCGCCGACGCCGGTGGTTTCCTTGATGAGAAAGAAGACGTCCTGGGGGATGCGGCCGTCATCCTCGAGCTTCATTTCGACGAAGACGTAGCCGGGATAGAGCTTGGTTTCGGTGACCTTGTGCTTGCCGCCCTTGAGCGTCTTGACCTTCTCGGTGGGAACCATGATCCGCCCGACGAGATGGCTGAGCCCTTCAATCTCGACCTTGCGCATGAGGGTTTCGCGGACGTGACTTTCCTTGTTGGAAGCAACGCGAAGGACGAACCAGTCCATGCCTTCGCGGTACATCGGCATATCGACCGCGGGATCAAACGGGGTATCGGTGTCGGTCCCGGTGTCACCCTGCTGGGGCGAGTTGATGCGTTCAGTGTCGTCGTTGGTCATTGTGTTACCCATACCGCGTGATTCCGGAGGTTGGTGGTGGGGGGTGCGGCGGAACGGAGACGGCGTCGTCGCTCAGCGAACGTACTCCAGCACCCCGGCCGTCGAGAAGATCCACTGGTACAGGAGGTCCCACAGGAAACAGATGATCGCGATGAAGATGGTCATGCTGATCACGATCCAGGTCGAGCCGGCGACTTCACGGCGACTGGACCAGTTGACCTTCTTCATCTCGCCCTCGGTGGCGACCAGAAAGTCGACGAACTTGGGCTTCACGCCGATGAGGTAATACGCAATGGAGCCGAAGACCGCGGCGAAGATGATGAAGGCGACGGCACGGGTATAGACCGGTTCGCCGGCGATCTGGACCACGCCGCTGAGCTGTTCTCCCAGCCAGTAGCCGCCCATGAGGATCACCAGACCGAAGCCGCCGGCAGAGACGACGCGGGTGTAATAGCCCTGCCCACGCTTATAAATACCAATCGCCATACTGGACACTCCCACTGAAGTCGAACCGCCGTGGCTTCAGGCCATACGAGAGGCCGCTGAGCCGGGAATGCGATTCACCGAGGAAACACGCCGGGGGTGACTCGAACACCCAACCTGCGGATTTGGAATCCGCTGCTCTGCCAATTGAGCTACCGGCGTAAGAACCTTGCCTTCAACCGAAAAGCGATGGGTTTCCGCCACCGCATGATTGCCGCAGGTGCTGAGGCCCGGGTGCACCGGACGGACGGTCACTTCCGCTTGATCTTATGCAGCGTGTGCTTGCGAAGTCGGGGCGAGAACTTCTTCAGTCCCGCCTTGATCTTCTCGGCAATGCCGCCCTTGACCCGAATGCTCGTTCGGTAATTGAGATCGCCGGTTTCGGTGCACTGCAACCAGACAAATTCGCGATCCGTTGCTTTCTTGGCCATCTGTCACCTCAAATCGGCCCCCGGCCTTTCGGCCGGGGGCGAATTGGTTTTGACTGTTTTACTCGAGAATCTTCGTGACCACGCCCGAGCCGACGGTCCGGCCGCCTTCGCGAACCGCGAAACGGAGACCATCTTCCATCGCGATCGGCTTGTCGGCCAGATCGATCTGCATCTGAACGTTATCGCCCGGCATGCACATTTCCGCACCGCCCAGCAGGGAGAGCGAACCGGTCACGTCCGTCGTGCGGAAGTAGAACTGCGGCTTGTACCCGCTGAAGAACGGCGTGTGACGACCGCCTTCTTCCTTGGTGAGCACGTACACCTCGGCTTCGAACTTGGTGTGGGGCGTGATCGAGCCGGGCTTGCAGAGCACCTGGCCGCGTTCGATGTCGTCCTTTTCGATGCCGCGGAGCAGGGCGCCGATGTTGTCGCCGGCCTGGCCCTCATCGAGCAGCTTGTTGAACATTTCAACGCCGGTGACGGTGGTGTCGACGGGCTTTTCGTTCAGACCGACGATTTCGACCTTGTCGCCCACCTTGACGATGCCGCGTTCGATACGACCGGTGACCACGGTACCGCGGCCCTTGATCGAGAAGACGTCTTCGACGGGCATGAGGAACGGCTGATCGATCGCTCGCTCCGGCTCGGGAATGTAGCTGTCGAGCGCGTCCATCAGTTCGTCGATCGGCTTGCAGGCGCCATCGTCGGCACCGCTGGACTCCATCGCCTTGAGCGCGGAACCGCGGATGACCGGGATGTCATCGCCCGGGAAGTCATACTTCGAGAGCAGTTCCCGAACTTCGAGTTCGACGAGTTCGAGCAACTCTTCATCGTCGACCATGTCGCACTTGTTCATGAAGACCACGATCTTCGGCACGCCGACCTGACGCGCCAGCAGGATGTGCTCCCGCGTCTGGGGCATGGGGCCGTCCGTCGCGGCGACCACGAGGATCGCCCCGTCCATCTGGGCGGCACCGGTGATCATGTTCTTCACGTAGTCCGCGTGGCCGGGGCAGTCGACGTGCGCGTAGTGACGCGAGTCCGACTCGTATTCCTGGTGGCTGGTGGCGATCGTGATACCACGGGCCTTTTCTTCCGGCGCGTTATCAATCTGGTCAAACGCACGGGCGCTGGCGAGACCCTTGTGGGCCTGCCTCATGGTGATCGCAGCGGTCAGGGTCGTCTTGCCGTGGTCAATATGACCGATGGTTCCGACGTTGACGTGCGGCTTATTTCGTTCGAATGTCGACTTCGCCATCGTAGTGTGTCTCCAACAACGTTGTTCACAGCCGGTCCTGTCAGTGCCGGCACCCATCTGAATTCAAACCATCGATTCCGGACCTTCCGCAATCGACAACATAGGTCATTCTCAAACACTCGTGCCGGAGCAAGACGACGCTGCGCCGCATGACACACGAATGAGTGCCGAGAAAAGAGAGCCACCGACGGGACTTGAACCCGTGACCTCACCCTTACCAAGGGTGTGCTCTACCACTGAGCTACGGTGGCCACGCTCACAGGCCCGGCCGCTGACGAGGGACAATCCAGCTGGTCCGATGCGGTTCTCGCGCAACCAATCGGCCCACCCTGCCTTGCTCCGCCGGCACGCGGTCCGGCCCCGACGAAAAACCGCCCCGTAAGGGACGGATGAATCGCGTAGTGTAGCCGTTCCCGCTCCCGTGGCAAGGGCGGCCCGGAGGGTTTTCCGCCGGGCGCTCCTTACCCGCTCCCGGCCCCCGGCGCAGGACT
>SLDM01000135.1 GCA_007125255.1 Phycisphaerales bacterium | reverse complement strand
ATCGGTTTTCGGCGTTCAGCCCATGGCGTCGATCAGGGTGCCGACCCGTTCCAGGCGGAGTCCTTCGAGACCGGCCCGGGTCAGATCATCGGCGTGGCGCTCGATCTGCCGCCACCCTTCTGCGAGGCTCGGACCCGAGGTCTCCTCGTAGGCGTGCTGCATGACCCGGGCGTGGAGCTGGGTGCGAACGCCGTGGCCCACCGCCGAAAATGATCCGCTGGAAATCGTCATCCGCTCGCTCCGGCCCACCGGGGCGCCGATCCGGCGAACCGCGCGGCGGGGTAAGGGCAGTGTGGGTATGCGTTGGGGGAGTTGTCGGGGGCGCCGGTCCGACGCGCGACGGTCGGAGGGGTTGGGGGGCGCCGGTCCGCGTGCGGCTCAGTCGTCGCTCGCCACCGGAACGCTGACGATCGCTTCACCGCTCTGGTGCCGCGCCTGGACGAGCACCATGTGCTGATCATGTACATGTTGGCCGAAGCGGTCACCTGCCCCGAGTCGAACCTGCCCCGGCTGTTCCCGAATCGCGTTGTAGGCGAGGATGGCGGCAGCGTTCTCGCTGAGCTGCGGCGCGACGCCCTGCGTTCCGGAGGTGCCGGCCGAGGTCTGCTGGGCGGTCTGGGTGCTTGCGCAGCCGGCAAACATGAAGGACAGCGCGAGAAGTCCCGTCGTGGTGGTCGCGGTCAAGGTGCGGCGCATGGTCTGACTCCCGAGAAGTGGGGCGGTCTCCGTGATTTCAGAGGGCGAGCCCTCCGCGGAGGGCTGGCCACAGGTCGATTGGATGGGGGATCGGACTTCCGGTCCGGAGACTGAAGCCCCGTCCCGGCCGGTGGCGAATCTTTCCGGTGGGCAGGCCCGGTTGTGCGGCCGGCCGCCGTTATCGGAATGTCGCCGCAGCCGCTAAGCTGAAGAACCCATGAATGATGCCGCTTCATCACCGTCCGGGTCGAAATCGGCGATCTGGAGACGCCTCGGCCCGACCGGGTTGCTCGCGCTCGCCTGGACCGCGACGCCGGCGATCGTCGGGATCACGCTCCTCGTCTACGTCGGCGCGGTCTCGGAGTTTCTGCACGATCAGGGCGAGCTCGGCCTGATCATCTACATCGGCCTCTTCATCTTCAGCGGCGGGCTGGGCGTCCTGCCCACCTTCGCCCAGGCAATCATCGGGGGATGGGTCTTCGGGGCGGCGGTCGGTCTGCCCGCGGCGCTGATCGGATTCACCGGCGCCTCGCTCCTCGGCTATCTGATCGCCAGTTTCGTCTCCCGGGACCGGGTGGACGAGTTGATCCGCTCCAACCGCCGCGCGCTGGTGGTTCGCAACGCGCTGATCGGCAAGGGTTGGTGGCGAACGCTCGGCATCGTCATCCTGCTCCGCCTGCCGCCGAACTCGCCGTTCTCCCTGACCAATCTGGTCATGGCAAGCACGAAGGTGGCCATCGTGCCCTACGCGATCGGGACGATGCTCGGCATGCTGCCGCGCACCGCCGTGGCGGTGATCTTCGCCGCGACCGCCGCGGCGAGCGGCCACGATGATCTGCAGGCGTTCATCAAGGACGGCCCGGGACCGGTCGTGCTGATCGCCGGCGTGGTGGTCATGTTCATCGTGCTCGGCGTGATCGGCCTGATCGCGAACTGCGCCCTGGAACGGCTCGATCAGGGCAAGGCGGATGACCTGATGGTCGCCGATGACGAATCACCGGTGCGCCGCTGGCCGAAGCCCTGAATCATGCAGGCGCTCACGGCAGCATACATCCTCGCCGGCTGCGGGTTCTGGATCGTCATGGCAGCACTCATCCTGCGGACGCTTCGCGCGGTCCCGGTCCTCTCGGCCGCGCATCCGCCCGAACCGGAGCGCTGGCCCCGCATCAGCATGATCATCCCCGCGCGGAATGAGCAGGAGGAGATCGGCCCGGCCGTGCGCTCGCGTCTGGGTGATGCCTACCCCGAGCTCGAAGTGGTGGTGATCAACGACCGATCCGATGACGCCACCGGGAGGGTCATCGACACGCTGGCGGCCGAGGATGATCGCATCGTGCCGGTGCACCTGGACCACCTTCCGGAGGGGTGGCTGGGGAAGGTCCACGCGATGCAGTGCGGCCTGGAGCGGGCGACGGGCGAGTGGGTCCTCTTCACCGATGCCGATGTGCACGCCGCGCCGGGCACGTTGCGATGCGCGATGTCCCTGGCGCTCGACGAGCGGCTGGATCACCTGACCATCCTGCCGGAGTTGTGGCCGACCACGCCGCTGGTGGACGGCGTCCTCTCCTCCTTCGGTCGCATCTTCACGCCGATGACACGGTTCTGGAGTGTGCGCGATCAGAATTCGCCCGTCGGGGCCGGCGTCGGCGCCTTCAACCTCGCCCGCCGGGAGGCGCTGGAAGAATCCGATGGCCTCGAGTGGCTCCGACTGGAAATCGTCGATGACATGGCGCTGGGCGTGATGCTCAAACGGTGCGGCGCCAGGAGCGCGATCGTCAACGGTCGCGGCTTGCTGGGGCTGCACTGGTACCGCCGACTGCCTGAGATCGCCCGCGGGTTTGAGAAGTCCTACGTCGGCGTCGACTGCCGCGCGTGGCTGGGGGTGATCGTGTTTCTCATCGCCTCGGCCATCTGGCTGGCGCCGTGGGTCGCGTTGGCCGGGTCCGGGTGGCTACAGCTCATCGGTCTGGGCACGATCCTGGCGACGGCGCTGGCGGGTATGGCGCTCAACCGGTGGATGGGCCGCCGCATCTGGAGCGCGATGGTCTATCCCCTGGGGGATCTGATCCTGCTGCTGCTCTTTCTCCGGGCGATCGTGCTGGGCCACCTCCGCGGCGGCATTCGCTGGCGCGGCACGCTCTATCCGGCGGCGAGGCTGCGCGAGGGGAAGCGGCTGTGGACCAATGCGGCAGGGAGGGAAAGTGACGGAGGGACGAAGAGAGGCACGGAGGCACGGAGAGAAAGTGACGAAGTGACGGAGTGACGGAGGGGCGAGGGGAGCGGCGCCGCAGTGTCACGGCCAGCGGGCCGTAGGGAGTCGGCCGTGCAAGATGGAAAGACGACTACCAGATTGAAGGAAGCGTATCTTTGTTTCTGTAAAAAGGCCCAAGGCAAAAAGAGCCACTGTCTGTCGGGATCAGTTAAAAGTGTGTTTGTTGAAGGACACACCAATCCCTGAGGAGACAGAACAGTGGCGAATCACAGTATGCACGAATTGCTTGGTAATCTCCAGGGCCTGTTTCGCGAGAAGGACGGTTTGAAGGTCATGATCGAGCAGTTTCTCAAGCTCGCGATGGAGTACGAGGTCGAGGAGCACCTCGGGGCGGGCTATCACGAGCGATCGGGCGAACGTCGCGGCCATCGCAATGGGTTCAAGCCGCGGCGTTTCAAGACGCGAGTCGGCGATCTGGATCTGAACGTCCCGCAGGT
>SLDM01000427.1 GCA_007125255.1 Phycisphaerales bacterium | reverse complement strand
GGCAATCTGTCGGTCGGGGAGGGGGGGGGATTGGGGATCGATAACGTTTTCCGGAGATCGAACAAACCGTCCGGCTCCCCGGATCGCCGCAGACTGGGACCGTGGAACGGGAGCCGTCGCTCCCACCCAAGCCCGTTCCCCACACAGAGTTGTCCGGAAGATTCGGGCCGGCTGTTGCCAACACTTTCCAAACTCATCCGACTTTTCATCCCTCCCGACGCCGCTCCCGACGCCGGTCACGGCCTGGCCGTCGCAGCATCCGGTCGGACGGAGAAATCGGGACGATTGAGCAAAACCTAACCCACTGTTCGGTTCAGGCCAGCCGGCAGCGCAGATTTTCTCTCACATTGACGATCGCCAGAGTATCGTGGCGTGCCGCTCACTGCCTCTCAAAGCCATCGAGGCGGTCTCCGGAAACCCTTGCCTGCATCGGACCGGCTTCGCCGGAAAATGGGCCATACAATGAAAAACGGGCCATGCAACGGCATGCAACGGGGAACCGGCGGCGCGGTATTGAAAAGCAGCCGCGCGGGATCTGGACCGGTCGTCATCATTCGGGAATGATCGCTTATCGGACGGATCGCGCCGGTCGCGGCGGGATGTCAGATTGTCTCGCCATTCCGCGCCTCGATGGGCAGGAATGGTCGATTGACCACGAGTGTCGGTTGACCACGAGTGAAAGTCCGGTGGCCGCGGATACAGGACGATACGGATCCGGCCTGGAAAAGATCGGCACGAAGAATCTGGCAGCACACGTACCGTTGCTGCAGTTGGTGAGAAACTGAAGAAGGAGTTTACGGATGCTCAGGAATGCTCACATCGGCTGGTTGATCGCGCCGGCTGCTCTCGGGGCCGTAGCACTGACCCTTACGGCCGGTACCGCCCCGCCGGAGGCCCCCCCGGAGAATGAAACCGAACAGCAGGCGGTTCCGCCGCATATCGCCGCCCAGATGGCCGCCCGGGCAGCCGGCGGCGGAGGCCGCGCAGGCGAGTTGCCCGGCTTTGATTCCATCTCCGATGGCTTCGAAGAGGTCGTCTCGACGGTCGACGGCACGCCGCCGATGTACAACATCTGGAAGCGTGACCGCGATGGTCAGGTGCTCGCGGAACTGCCGCGCAACTTCGAGCGGCAGAACCTCTTCATCGCCTACACGATCACCGGCGGGGTGCCGACCGCGGGTGTTCAGTTCGGCGACCTCTACGCGAGTTGGAAGCGTTTCGACCGCCGCCTCGCCCTCATCGAGCCCAACCTCGACGTGCGCACGACCGGCGATGCCGAATCTCGCATGGGACGCGAGCGCGTCTTTACCGACCGGGTCGTTCTCGATCATCCCATTGCGGCCCGGGGGCCCAACGGCGGCGTGGTCATCAACATGACCGATCTGCTCGTCGGTCAGGGCACGCGCTTCTTCGGCGGCATTCTCGCCGGCGCAAACCGCAACCTGCTCGAGCTGGAAACCGTCAAGGCCTTCCCGCGGAATATCGAACTGGGCTTCAAGCTTCCCCTCGGCAACGGACGCATGGCATCGATTCACTATTCGATCAGCGTCATCCCGGAAAACACCGGTTACCGGCCGCGCAAAGCGGACCCGCGCGTCGGCTACTTCACCACGACGTACCGTGACATCGGCGACCCTTCGGTGGATACGCCGTGGGTGCGCTACATCAACCGCTGGCACTTGGAGAAGGCGGATCCTTCACTCCGCATGAGCCCGCCGCGGGATCCGATCGTCTTCTACATTGAACACACCACCCCCGTGCGATACCGGCAGTGGGTGCGTGAGGGCGTTCTCGCGTGGAACAAGGCGTTCGAGAAGGTCGGCATCACCAATGCGATCGAGGTGTATCAGCAGGATGCCCGTACCGGCGCCCACATGGAGAAGGATCCCGCCGACGCCCGCTACAACTTTGTCCTCTGGACCAACTCGGGAATGGGCTTTGCCATCGGCCCCTCGCGCGTCGATCCGCGCACCGGGCAGATCATTGATGCCGACGTCGTCCTCGACGAAGGGTTCATCACGAGCTGGGTCCGCGCCTGGCGGTACATGTTGCCGGAAATGGCAATGGAAGGATTCGGCCCGGAGACGTACTCCTGGCTTGAGTCGCGTCCCCAATGGGATCCGCGCGTGCGGATGGCCCCGGCATCGGAACGGGAGGACGTGATCGAGTACCTGAAACTGGCGCGGCAGAAGGATCGCGCCCAACGCGGCATTCACCGCTTCGGCGGTCACCCCGCCGCCTTCCAGGGCAGCCCGAACCTGATTGGTGACCATCAGTTCAGCGGGCTCGGCGGACGCATCAGCCAGGTCAACGGCATGTGCATGCACGGCATGGCCAAGGCGATGGATGTCGCGCTGTTCCGCTTCGGGGCTGAGCTCATCACGGAACTGGATTCCATTGACTTCTCGCGCCCGGTCGCGGCTGAAGCGATCTCCTCAGATCCGATCTCGGGAACGTGGGAGGGCTCGATCGACGTTCCGGAGATGGGCGGACAGGTCAGCCTGCAACTCGTCCTCACCCTTCACTCCGACGACTCGGTGGACGGCACGCTGGAATCGATGGCGGGATCGGTCACGGTGACCGGCGATTTCGATCCGGACGCCAACCGGCTTACGCTCACCGGCGAGGCGCCGGGCATGGGCAGTGTGAATCTCGATCTGACCGTCGAGGGGGAGAGTATGAGCGGCACCGCCACCGCCGGCGGTCAGTCGCTGGACATCTCCTTCCGCCGCACGTCTCGCCCGGAGCCGGCCGACGCCGCGCCGATGCCGGATGAGGGCGTGGAAGAACCGGATCACGATGAACCGCTCGATGAAGATGCCGAGGACGCCGAAGAACCGGCGGAAGATCCGGCCCCCCACCGCGAGCCGACCGATACGCTCGACGGTCTGCCGGACTGGTTCGTCGGTCCCCTGCTTCGCGATCTGACCATGCACGAGATCGGCCACGTACTCGGACTGCGCCACAACTTCAAGGCATCCACCATCTACTCGGTCGAGCAGATCAACACGCCCGAGCACAAGGAAGCGGGCAAAGAGATCAGCGGCTCCGTCATGGATTACAACCCCATCAACATCAACTTCGGTGATGGAGAAACCCAGGGCCACTACTCCATGATGTCGATCGGCCCCTACGACTACTGGGCGATCGAGTACGGCTATACGTTCGACCGCAATCTCGATCCGATCCTCGATCGCGCTTCGGAACCGGAACTGATTTACGCCACCGATGAAGATACGTGGGGCCCCGATCCGCGGGCGCGACGCTTCGATCTCGGCGAGAATCCGCTTGACTACGCGGATTCGCAGATGCGCCTGGCCCAGCACCTGCGTGAACAGATCCTTGAACGCATCGTCGAAGATGGCGACAGCTGGGCCAAGGCCCGGCAGGCGTACGAGATCCTGC
>SLDM01000458.1 GCA_007125255.1 Phycisphaerales bacterium | reverse complement strand
GGAGAGATCCGAATCTGGGATGCGCCGTTTCCGGCGTTCTGCTGCGATCTCCCCTGGACCATCGGTTCACAGACGGTGTCGATGGCGTCCACGATGATTCTGGGCCCGGACGGCATGCCGCTCGGGGCGGTGGTGGTGATGAGCGCAAAGCCGATCTGTGATGTGCGGCCGTTGCGCTGCTTCATACGATCCGGCCAGCAGCGCATCGCGCAGGAGATCGCGGCCGCCCTGCAGGAGTGATGACCGGCGTCCCCGGCACCGCTTGAAGGCAGCGGCCCCCGGTGGCCAGTTTCGGCAGCCAGTTTCGGCAGCCTGTCGTGGCGGCCTGGTGCGCGGCGAGCCGGCTCTCCTCACATCGCGCCGCTCAGGGGAATCACTGGTTTCCCGATCACTCCTCAAGCATCGGTCGATCAGAGCATCAATCGTGCCGACCTGCCTTCGGTCCAATCGAAGCGGGCGGGAACGCACCTCTCGATTGATCGCCTGTTCGTTCCTCCAACCGAAGAGTGAGCCATCCGCCGTGTCCGCAAGGGAGATCATCGAGAATATCGCGCGTGCCGCCGTGATGAGCGAGCCATCGGATCTGACCGGCCTCGTTGCGGTTCAGGGAAAACTCGAGGAGCTCAAGGATGTCCTCGAGGAAACCGAGTACGAACGCATAGAAGCGCTTGTCCATGCCGGCATCGAATTGGTCGGCCAGATCGTCATGCGTGAGACCCAGTCACCGGACGAGACCTTCAACGAACTGCAACGGCAGATCGCCTCGATCCAGAATCTGCTGGCGGAGAAGCCGGAGGACCTCGCCGCTCCGGAGCCAACGGGGGAGGCGAGCGCCGCGGCTCCGGCCGGCGGCTGTGAGGACGAGGAGATGCTGCAGGCCTGGGTCAGCAACTGCGAAATGTCGCTCTCTGACCTGGAAGTCAGCGTCCTGGCGATCGAGGCGGACGATGAGAGCGATCCTGACGAGTCGATCGCAGAGGTTCGTCGCGCGATTCACACCCTCAAGGGTGAGTGCGGCGTGCTGTCGCTGCATGATGCGCAATCCCTCTGCCACGAGGCGGAATCGCTCATCGATGAGCGCACGATGAACGGGCAACCCTTTCCGGCGGATGAAGTCCTGGCCCTGGTTGACTGGCTCAAGGCGTACGCCGGTGCGCTGGGCGAAGGTCAGTCGGACGCGGTTCCCGACCATAACGAACTGCTCGCGCGGCTGAAGAGCGTCAAGGAAAGCGAGCCGGCGGAAAATGCCGAGGGGAACGCGCCGGCCGCAGAAGGGGCTTCCGAAACCGCCGAACCGCCCACCCCACCCGCGACCACCGATCCGCCTTCCGGCGAAACGGAAGCTGAGTCCGCGGAAAGTGTTGCCTCGACTCTTCCGGAAGAGAACGAATCGGCGGCGTCGTCGTCGTGCGAGGAGGTCGACCCTGAAGACACGACGCCGGTGACGTTCGGCAGTGACATTCCCGCCGACGACAGTCTTCAGGAATTCACCTGTGAAGCGAAGGAGCATCTCTCCTCCGCCGAGCAGGCGGTCCTCGAACTGGAGGAGAATCTCGAGGACAAGGAACTGATCAATACGGTTTTCCGCGCCTTCCACACGATCAAGGGCGTCGCGGGATTCATGAGCCTCACGCCGATCGTGGAACTCGCGCACAACGCCGAGTACCTCCTGGATTCAGCGCGGTACGACAAGATCCATCTGAACTCGACACTGCTGGATCTTGTTCTGAACTCCTGCGACATGCTTTCACAGTTCATCGGTCTGCTCGAGGGCGGCCCGGCGCCGCAGCGCGGCCGGTTTGAACAGCTCAAGAAGCAGCTGGAAGCGGCAAGCCGAGGCGATGACGTCGGGCCGGTCCGCCGTGACGCGGCCGAATCCGCGCCATCGTCATCCTCGCCGGAAAGTGGGGGAGCTTCGGGCCCGAGCAATGCGGAAGAGTCGGGAGGGGTTGCCGAGCCGTCTGCGCCTGACGCGGACAAGGCCGAGAAAGTCCGCGCCAAGATCACATCGCGCAAAGCCGACCAGACGGTCAAGGTCAGCACCGGTCGCATGGACAACCTGGTGACGATGGTCGGTGAGCTCGTGATTGCCCAACAGATGGTAGTGCAGGATGCCGAGCGGAGTGCGGACGAAGATGAGCGCCTGCAGCGGCACCTCGCCCATACCACGAAGATCATTCGCGATCTTCAGGAAGTCTCGATGTCGCTCCGCATGGTCAGTGTGCGCAGCACCTTCCAGAAGATGGCCCGGCTGGTCCGTGACGTCTCGAATCGCGCGGGCAAGAAAATCCGTTTCAGCACCGAAGGCGATGACGTTGAACTCGATCGGAACGTCGTCGAGGAGATCGCCGATCCGCTGGTCCACATGGTGCGCAACGCCTGTGATCACGGGATCGAGCCGGGTGAAGAGCGCGTCCAGGTCGACAAGCCGGAAGAAGGCAGCGTGACCCTGCGCGCCTATCACTCCGGCGGGTCCATCGTGATCGAGATCGAAGACGACGGGCGCGGGCTCGATCGGGAGAAGATTCTGAAAAAGGCGATCGACAAGGGCATCTTCCCCCAGGATCGAAAGCCGGAGGACATGTCCGACTCAGACGTGTTCAACATGATCTTCATGCCGGGCTTCTCAACCGCGGAGCAGGTGACGGACATTTCCGGACGTGGTGTGGGGATGGACGTGGTCCGCCGCAACATCGAGTCGCTGCGCGGCAAGGTCGAGATACGCTCCGTCCTCGGGAGGGGGACGGTGTTCATGATGCGGCTGCCGCTCACGATGGCGATCATCGACGGCATGATCATCCGCGTCGGCGCGCAGCGCTACGTTGTCCCGACGCTCTCGATTGAGCACAGCTTCCGGCCGGGTGAGAAAGAGATCAAGACGACCATCGGTCGTGGCGAGATGATCGACGTGCGCGGTTCCATTCTGCCGGTGTACCGGTTGAATCGGATTCTAGGTCTGAAGGAAGGTGAGACCGATCCGGTCAACGCGCTGCTTCTCATCCTTGAATCCAACAACAAACGGTGCGCGCTGATGGTCGACGAGATCATCGGCCAGCAGCAGATCGTGATCAAGAATCTCGGCGAGGGGATCGACTCGATTCAGGGCGTCTCCGGCGGCGCGATTCTGGGCGACGGCCGTGTCGCTCTCATCCTCGATGTCGGCGGTCTGTTCGTTCAAGCCACCTCGGAAGTCGCCTGAATTTATTCGCAAGGAGCACATCATGGCAGTTGAAACCCAGGACATGAAGACCGCGCCGATCACCGGTGAGGAGATGGAGATCGCAGCTCAGACCGCCAAGTACCTGTCCTTCTTCCTCGGTGAGGAAGAGTACGCGCTCGGCATTCTGTCCGTGCGCGAGATCATCGGCCTCATCGACATTACCCCGCTTCCGCAGACGCCCGACTATGTC
>SLDM01000265.1 GCA_007125255.1 Phycisphaerales bacterium | reverse complement strand
TGTTCGTCTGCGCAGTGAGTGCACCACTGATCGTCCCTTTGAATGTGGCCGTAATCGAACTGGCTTGGGCGACCGATGCCGTTGCACCGATCGCAGTGGCTGCAACGACAGCCACAAAAATCTTCATTTTCACTAGACTTACTCCTTTCCTCTCCGTCCCCCCCCTAGGGCGACAAGATGTGGCTGCGTCGTGGAAGCCCTGATTCTTACCCCGCCAATGAGGGACGAAAAAACCGTTCTCAAATTTTCAAATCGTGTCGACCCGTGCGACGCGCACGCATCCGATTTCCAAGATACTTCGATCGCGACGGAGAGTCAAGGGAATTTTTTCTCAGTCGCGCAGAGTTTGCCGGCTCGGTTTCCGCTTCCGGCCGCTACCCGGATTCGGGTGAGGATGCCGCTCACGGCCTGCCCCCGGCGGCACTCGGAAACCGGCCGGTTCAGCGATCCCCCTAAATGACGAACATTCCCGAGTTTACGGCAATGTCCGGACCTACCCCCCAGAGCACCGGAGATGGGGCCTTTCCCGACGACCCCGTCCCAGCCCACGGGGAAAACCACAGCCATTTGGAACGCTCACGAACCTTTCACACTTTTTCCTCAGCTCCAGACTTGCCTCCCCCCCATGCCGGCCTACATTGCAGGAGTTCTTCATGCGAAAACATCTCAAAGCATGAGTCTTTGGAGAGGCCAGGGAACTTGGGTGGGCGAGTTAAGACAGGTCAACCTTTGAGCTCAAGGCGGGGTGGGTCCGGCCCTGCGGGAGCTGTCACGGCGCGCGGCCGGGTCTCCCCGGTTCTGGTCGATCGACGCGCGGCCGGAGGACCCGCGGCGGCCTTCGACCCGCAGAGACGCGACCAGCCGACCACCCCTGGCGACGGCCGCCACCCGACTCGTTTTTTGACTAGGGGCGGAGAACTGATTTCACGCGACGGCTTTTTTCCACAAACCGGTTCCAGACAACCGGTTTCAGACGATCGGGACCAGACGACCGGTCCCGGACCATTGGGGCCACACAACTTGGGAGGACCAGACCGATGCAGTTTTCAAAGAGACCGCCGACGCGGCGGCAAGGTGTATCCCCCGTAATCGCCGCCACGGCGCTGAGCCTCGGTCTACTGACCGGCGCGGCCGCGGCGCAGTCGAACCAGAGCCTCATCGGCTACGACGACCTGGTGGAACGGCTCGGCAAGGAACACGTCCCGACCGGCGCGGGGATTCGCGTCGCTCAGGTCGAGGGTTTACAGAACAACTCCTACGCGCCGAATCCCGAAAGCAACCAGTTCAGCGGCAAGGATTTCACGTTCATGAGCGGGCCGACCGAGGTGAGCGCCCACGCGAACAGTGTCGGCGGAACGATGTACGGCAACAACTCGAGTATCGCCTTCGGCCTCTCGGAGATCTGGAACTACGAAGCGGCGGACTGGCTGCAATCGGGCTACCTGCGCGTCGGCAGCTCCCTGGTGCCCCTCCTCCCCCCGCCGGGTCTGCGGGTGATCAACAACAGTTGGATCGCCGATCTGCAGAGTGACGCGGTCAACAACGAAGCGCTGCGCCGCGCCGACTGGGCGATCAACCAGCATGACGTGTTGATCATCAGCGGTGTCGCCAACGGCGGGAACGGCCTGCCCCTCATGAGCCACCTCTACAACGGTCTGGCGGTCGGCAAGATGGACGGGGGGCACGCCCAGGCGGCGACACTGAGCGGCACCGACGGACCGGGGCGGATCAAACCGGAGATTGTCGCTCCGGCCGGTACCACCAGCAGCGCCACGCCGCGCGTCAGCTCCGCCGCGATCCTCCTCTTTGAAACCGCCGAAAGCGACGCCCGCCTCGCCGAGAACCCCGACGCCCGCCGGCCGGTGGTGATCAAGTCCGTTCTCCTCGCGGGCGCCACGCATTCCTCGGCCCACGGGTCCGAGTGGACGCGCCTGCCGGTCGCCGAGGGACCCGACCGCGGCGTGAGCGAACACCCCCTCGATCCCGTTGTCGGAGCGGGAACGGTCAACATCGACCGGAGCCACCAGATCCTGACCGGCGGCGTGCACGTCGGAACCGCCGCGCCGGACGCGGCGCCGCAGATCCCCTCCGCCGGATGGGACTACCAGTCGATCGGGACCGACCAGAGCCGCTACTGGTCGTTCACGATCGAAGAAGCCGCGGAAGAGCTCTCCGTCATCGTCACGTGGAACCGGAGTGTGCCGATCAGCTTCAACAGCTACAACCTGGCCCGGTACGAACTCGAACTGCTTCGGGTCGACGAACAAACGGGCGAACCGGTAACGCTGATCGGCGACCCGGGGCTCGACTGGTTCGAGAGCGGCAACGTCTTCAGCAACAGCCCGATCGACAATATTCAGCACCTCTACACCCGCAACCTCCAGCCGGGTGAGTACCTCATCCGCGCCGGCCGCACCGACGCCCTCGCCCTCCTGGTCAGCCGCGCCGCGGTCGCCTGGTACATCGATCAGGAGACGACACAGAAGACGCCGCCACTCACCGGCGACCTCACCGGCGACGGAACGGTCGGCGTCTTCGACCTCCTGATCCTCCTCGACCAATGGGGCCTCTGCCCGAGTACGAACGAGTGTCCGGCGGATCTGAATGGGAGTGGAGTTGTTGATGTGTTTGATCTTTTGATTCTGTTGGAGAATTGGGGAGGGGCGAAGTGATGGAGGGAAAGCGACGGAGCGACGGAGCGACGGAGCGACGAAGGGGCGAAGGGGCGAAGGGGCGAAGGGACGAAGGGGCGAAGGGGCGAAGGGTGCCACTGCCAGCGAGCGCAGCGAGTCGGCAGTGAGGGCGCGCGCCGGGCGTTCTGCTTTCGTCGGGTGATCGTGCTTGCATCTCGCACGGCCGACTCCCTGCGGCCCTCTGGCCGTGGCACCCTGATGCATCAACCACTTCGTCACTTGTTCCAGGCGTCATACTTCGGTCGGATGATTGTCCTTCCATCCGGCACGGCCGACTCCCTTCGGCCCTCTGGCCGTGGCACCCACCCTTTGTCCACTGGGCGCCCAACTTTCGTCGGGTGATCGTCCTTCCATCTCGCACTGCCGACTCGCTGCGCTCGCTGGCAGTGGCACCCTCCTTTGTCCACGGGGCGCCGTACTTCGATCGGATGATTTTTCTTCCATCCGGCACTGCCGACTCGCTGCGCTCGCTGGCAGTGGCACCCTTCCCCGTCAAACCCGCGCGCAGAGTCCGTCCCGAACGCAGAACGCATTCCACGCGCCCCCGGGCCCTCGCTTTCGCGGAGACGACGTGCGCGCAACCACTTCGTGCCTGCGTGCCTCCGTGCCTTCCCTCCGTCACTTCGTTACTTCGTTACTTAGTCACTTCGTCACTTCGTCACTTCGTCACTTCGTCACTCCGTCACTCCGTTACTTTACTGAACGTCCTTGCCTTCGACGACGTC
>SLDM01000548.1 GCA_007125255.1 Phycisphaerales bacterium | reverse complement strand
GCCGGTGCCGCCACGCCGGTCTGCATCTCGACGGTGCGAATCGGGGGCGAAGGTCGGGCCACCGCTGTCCCCCGCGAAGCTCGATGGAATGGATTCCACATGGCGGTATCCTCGTGCGATCGAGTCGAGTTGCGAAGCGGGCCTTGCCGGCACCGGCCGAGGTGGCCGGCAGATGCGGCAGATGGAGCGGCCGGATATTGCGACCGGTTCGCTGCGGCAACGGGCCACAGACCGGCGGCCACGCCGGTGCTCTCCGGACAGCATCGACCGGGGCCCGGAGCGACTGAATCACTCGATCCGAAACCGTGACCGAAGCCGGTCACTCTCTTGAACTGGGTCGACTTTGCGGCCTTTTCCGGGCGTTTTTCCCATCACGCGCGCAGGAGGAGGCCGCTCCGGCCGGTCCGGGAACCTCTGCCGCCCGCTCTGATCAGCTCGCCTGTGAACGAAAGGGCGAATCGTCGGTTCCGCGCAGAAACGGGTTGGGCCGTTTCGGCCGCGCTTTCAGAGGCCGGGACGCGTCATCGGATGAGGAGGAGGAGGAGGAAGTGGATGGATCGTTCGGCCCCTGGCCACTCTCCCGCTGCGGGGGTGGTGGCGCGGCCGAAGGCGACCCATTCACCGCGGGCGGTGACGGGGCCCCGGGTTTCGAATCGGCGGCGCCGGATGAGCCAGGGCCGGGCTCGGGCTGATCGTGACCGTGCAGCCGCTGACGGCGGACCCGATCGATCGACTTTTCCATCGCCTCGAGGATCGGGCGAACACGTTCGGCGGTGTTTCTGTTTCTTTCCATGGCGTTGACACTCCGGGATACCGCCCGATATCGACCCCCCGCGCCGGCAAGTTGCTTCCAATCGTCGCAATTACGGCAGATTGCGCAGAATGTGCCGCTCTTCCAGCCGGATCAACGGCCCCACCGAAGGCCCCATCGATTGCCGGCCCGATAGCCAGACCAATCACCGGATCATCGCCGCCCCAAGCACCGAATCGCCGACGTGGCGCGCGATCGATCGGTGCTCACCGCCCCACCGGTGAGTGAGCGTCTGTCGCCGCGCAGCGGCGCGGGTCCGGTATCGCTAGACTTGGTGGCCAGTGATCGCTCATCTCGATTGACCGGCCGACGCACGCGTTCTCCCGACTTCGCCCGAGACCCGGTCGCCTGCGTCCCTGCCGCGAACCTTTTGAACTGGAGTTCCGAACGATGCGGAGATCTTCTCTTCCCGGCCGCTTCCCCTTCCTGCTGCTGACGCTCCTGGCGCTGCTCCTGCCCTTCACGGCACGCGCCGGGGCGAGCAGCGTTGACCTGCCGCGCTATCCCGCCCTGAGTCCCGATGCGACCGAGGTCGTCTTCTCCTGGCGCGGTGATCTCTGGAAATCTCCGGTGGAAGGCGGCCACGCCGTCCGGCTGACCAGTCATCCGCAGAATGACCTGGTCGCGGCCTGGAGCCCGGATGGTGAACGCATCGCGTTCAACTCCACCCGCGACGGATATCTCAACCTCTTCATCATGAACGCCGACGGAACGGACCTCCGGCAGGTCACCCATCTCGACCGCTTCTGCCATCTCAGCGGCTGGGGCGCCGATGCGGAAGGCCGGGAAGTCCTGACCTTCCACGCCCTGCTCGAAGGCGATGTCTACCGGTCGTTTCGGCCGTACATGGTCGCCACCGAAGGCGGCGAGGCCTTCCGTTTGCACGAGGCATTCGGCTCGGAGCCGGCGGTGAGCCCCGATGGATCGAGAATCGTCTACACCCGCGGCGGGTACTACGGCGGCTGGCACCGCCGGCACTACGACGGTCCGGAGTCGATGAACATCTGGCTCTACGACCGCGAACAGGATGATTTTCACGCGCTGACCGATCGCCGCGGCAACGACGGGAAAGCCCGCTGGGGTGGCCCGCGCACGCTTCTGTTCCTTTCCGACCGCGCGCACGACACGGTCAACATCTTCCGCATGAGCGCGGAAGAGGGTGAGCGCACCATCGCGCAGGTGACGGATTTCCGCGAACGGGACATACATGACTTTGACGTCTCCGCTGACAGCGACACCGTGGTCTTCATGCGCTGGGACCGGCTCTACCGGCTCGATCTGACCGACCCGGACGCCTCACCGGAGGTGATTGAACTGACCGCAAGCGACGATGATCGGGACAACTACGAACTGAAGTCCATCGCCCGGGAGATCACCGAAGCGGCGCTGAGCCCGGATGGCCAGGTGATGGCGACGGTCGCGTACGGCCGGGTCTATGTTCGGAACGTTGATGACAAGAGCCCGACGCGGCTCGTGACCCCCGACACCCACGCCCGGCACAAGGAGATCACCTGGTCGCCGGATGGCAGCGTCCTGTACTTCGTCAGCGATGAGGACGGTACCGAATCGATCTACCGCGCCGCGGTTGCCCTCACGCGCAGTGAGATCCGAGACTCCTTCACCCGCGCGACCACCCCGGAAGAGGACGAGGAAGAGGAGGGGGAGGAGGATGAACAGGAGCCGGAGAACGAGGAGAACGAGCCCGAGAACGATCACGCCGATGAAGAGGACGGGGCTTCGGATGACGAGGACGAAAGCGACGAAGAGTCCACGGCGGAAGCAAAGCGCTGGCATGACGCCGTGCGTTTTTCCGTCGATCCGTTCGTCCAGAGCGACCACCATGACCGCATGCCGTCCATCTCACCGGACGGCACGATGATGGCCTTTCGCCGCGGGCGGGGTGATCTGATCGTGAAGGAACTGGACAGCGGCGAAGAGCGCCGCCTGGCCGAGGGCTGGGATGCGCGGCTGCACTGGCGCTGGAGTCCGTGCAGTCGCCGTATCGCCTACGCCCAGAACGATCTCGACTTCAGTTCAAACATTTTCATTGTCGACGTCGATGGCGAAAACGATCCGGTGAACGTCACGCGCCATCCGCGCAACGACATGCAGCCGCGCTGGAGCGCCGACGGCCGTATTCTCAGTTTCATCTCCAACCGCTCGAACAATTCCTACGACGTCTGGATGGTCTATCTCGATCGCGACCTGGAATCCCTGACGCCCCGGGAACTCGATGAGTACTACGAGGAAGCGAAGAAGAATGCGCGGCGACGCAAGCCCCTTGATTCCTCTCAAGAGACCGAGCCGATCGAATCACCACAGTTGCACCTCGACGATGCGTGGCAACGGGTGCGGCAGGTCACGAGCTTTCCGCAGTCAGAGTTTCAGAACGAGATCACGCCGGGCGGAGACCGGTACATTTTCACCGCCGACATCGACGGTCGGGCGCTCTACTCGATCAAGTGGGACGGTTCCGATCGCCAGCGCCTGACGGGCAACGCGGATGTGCAGCACCTGACGCTGTCCGGCGATCGCGTGGTGATCGTTCGCGGCAGTCGCGCCGGCAGCGTCCCGGTCTCCGGCGGCAGTGTGGACCATGTCGACTTCTC
>SLDM01000193.1 GCA_007125255.1 Phycisphaerales bacterium | reverse complement strand
GCGCACCAGATGGCCGAGGGAGATCAACTCGCCGTGCGCATTGCGGACGTACAGTCCTTCGATCACGCCGGGATCAAGCCGGCCGCGACCGAGCACTTCCGGGATGACTTCGTACCTTTCGGCGGCGCGTTCGATGTAGGAGATTGTCGGCGAGCCGAGCAGGAAGCGCAGCGTATTGGAAATCTCACTGACCGAGACGCCCATCTCCGCCGCCCGGTCGCGATCGATGTGCACATCAACCTGCGGGTTGTCGAGTTCAAGGTTCGTGCGCACGCCGACGTACATGTCCGAGCGGTTGCGCATCCACTGCATGACCTCATCCTGCACCTGCGCGAGCATCTCGAGATCGGGGTGCTGGAGGACGATCGCGACCGGTGAATCATCGAGCCCGCCCGGCGTCAGTTCCGCCACGAACGCCCGGCCGTCCGGAATGTCCGACAGTCGTCCCCGCAGCTCCTGCATGATGTCTTCCTGGTGCCGCTCGCGCTGCGATCGCGGGACCAGCCGCACAAAGCTGAGCCCGCGGTTGACTTCGCCGGGGCCGCCCTGGGAAAGTCCGATCGCGAGAAACTGGTGGCTCACCTCATCCATCTCGGCGAGCACGAGTTCGATCTTCTTCGCGAACTCATCGGTTCGGTTCAGCGGAGTGCCCACCGCCGTTTCGAAGATGATCAGCAACTGGCTGCGATCCTCCATCGGAGCGAACTCGCTCTCCACGTTGACCACCGCCCACATGCCGAGGGCAAAGGCGCCGATGCCGGCAAGGATCGTGATCGGCCGCGCCTTGAACGCCAGACGCAGCGTCGCGTGGTACGCATTCTCGAAGCGGTGCAGGAACCACTCGACCGGGCGGAAAATGACGAACGATCTGCCGCTACTCGGCTTGAGCAGGCGCGAACAGAGCATCGGCGTCAGCGTCAGCGCGACGAGCGTGGAGGCAAACACCGTGACCGCAACCGTGACGCCGAACTCCAGAAAGAACCGCCCGATCAGTCCCCCGGTGAACGCCACGGGCAGAAACACCGCGCCGAGGGCGAGCGAGTTGGCGATTGTCGGGAAGGCCATCTCGGTCGCCCCCATCCGGGCCGCGGGGATGGGATCGCTGCCCTTTTCAAGGTGAAAGACGCACCGTTCCAGCACGACGATCGCGTCATCCACCACGATACCGATCACCAGGATCAGCGCAAGCATTGAAAGCACGTTGATCGTGAAGCCGAACTGGTTGATCACGGCCAGCCCGATGAGCAGGGAGACCGGAATGGCCAGTCCCGCCACGATCGTGCCCTTGAAGCTGCGCAGGAACAGCAGCACGACGAAGATGACCAGCGCGGTGGCCACGAAGATGGTCAGGATGAGGTCGCGAATGTTCTCCCGGATGTACTCGGAGCTGTCGGTCGAGATGCGATACTGAAGTCCGGCGGGAAAGTCACGAGAACTCTCCTCAACACGCTCCAGCACGCCGTCGGCGACTTCAACCACGTTCGCGCCGGTCTGCGGCACGATCCCGAGCCCGGCACTGGTTTCGCCGGTGAAGCGAGCGATCTGCCGATCGTTCTCGATCCCGTCGACCGCCTCTCCGATATCGCGGATGCGCACCGGCGCTCCGTCCCGGTAGGCAACGATCAGGTCATTGAAGGGTTCGGCATCGTTGAACTGGCCACGGGTCTTGACCAGGAACTCGCGCTGGCCGCCCTCAATCCGGCCGGAGGGAATGTCCACGTTCTCGCGCTGCACCGTGTCGATCACGTCCTGCACGGTCAGGTGGTGCGCGGCGAGCAGTTCGGGATCCATGCGGATGCGCACGGCGTACTTGCGCTGTCCGCCGACGCGGATCTGCCCCACGCCGCGGACGGTTTCGAGCCGTTGCCGCAGGACATTGTCCGCGTACTCGGTCAGGCGCACATCGTCCCACCGTTCATCGCCGGTCAGCGCGATCCACATGATCGGCTGGGCGTTGAGGTCGATCTTGCGCACGACGGGCGGGTCGGCGTCTTCCGGGAGGTTGCGCCGGGATCGCTCGATCGCATCGCGCACATCCTGGGCGGCGATATCGATGTCGCGCCACAGTTCGAACTCCGCGACGATCGATGCCACCTCCTCGCGGGCCGTTGAGTTCAGAGTCCGCAGGCCCTCGATGGTGTTGATCTCCGCCTCAAGCGGCTCGATCACTTCCGATTCGAGCACCTCCGGCGCCGCGCCGGCCAGGACGACATCCACGCTGATGATGGGAAAGTCGACATCCGGATTCTCCTGCACCGGCATCTGCAGGAAACCGTAGACGCCGAAGATCGCGAAGACGAGAAAGACCACGACCGTCAGCACCGGCCGGCGAATGCAGAAATTCCAGATCATGCATCACCTCCCGGCGCGTCACCGGTTTCCGGAGGATGGTCGCGGGTCATCGCCCCGCCCGGGGGCTCATCATCGACCTCATCCTCGTCGTCGGTCACCGTCACCGACCGGCCGGGCGATATCCGCAGCTGCCCCTGGCGGACCACCCGCGTGCCGGGATCGGGTCCTTCGCGCAATTCGACATGGCCGTTGGAGCGCAGGCCGATCTCGACCGGAACCATGTCGACGGTGTTGTCATCGTCGATCACGAAAACGGTGTAGCCACGGCGGGTCGAGACCAGCGCTTCTTCCGGCACGCTCGGCCGTTCGGCGCGTTCATCGATGACGACCCGCGCGGTGCCGAAGAAGCCCGGCCGCAGGCGCGATTCTTCATTGTTCACATTCGCCTTGACGAGAAAATCGCGAGTGCTTTCGCTGATCGCCGGGCCGACGTATTCGATGCGGCCTTCGAAGCGTTCGTCGGGATACGCGGCGACGAGAATCTCCACGTGCTGTCCCGGGAGAATCCGGCCGCGGTACCGTTCGGGCAGCCGGAAACTCATCTCCAGCGGATCAATGCGGTAGATCGTGGCGAGCCGCTCGCCGATCTGCACGTAGTTGCCGGCGTCGACCAGGCGTTCGGCGATGACGCCCTCGAACGGGGCCTTGAGCACGGTGTCAGCGAGTTCTTCTTCCGCCAGGGCAACATCCGCCCGCCACTGTTCGACTTCTGCCTGTACCGCGTTGAGTTCCGAGCGGGCGCGATCGTATTCATCCGCGGTGGCGACGTTGTCGCGGCGCAGTTGCTGCACTCGTTCGAAGGTGATCTGCGCATTGTCTGCCCGGGCTTCGGCCGAACGCAGCGACGCGCGGCGTGAATCGAGTCGATGCTGAAGCTTGCGGTGGTCGAACGTGAAGAGCGTCTCACCCGCCTCCACCACGGCGCCTTCTCGGAAGTGAATCTGCCGGAGGATGCCTTCCGATTCCGGCGCGATGTGAACCACGCTGGGCGAGCGCAGCGTGCCGATACCGCGTACCGTGTCGGCAAAGGTTCGCGCGCGAACGGTGGTCGCGATCACCGCTGGTGCCGAATC
>SLDM01000355.1 GCA_007125255.1 Phycisphaerales bacterium | reverse complement strand
TCCTTCATTGTCCGGGTGATCTGGATCATCTAATGGCCCACAATAAGTCGCGAGCGGTCCCCATAGACTGTCGGCAAAGCTCCAGTTTGGACAGTCCGGCTTCTTTGAATCTGGTGCATCATCCGGCCACAAATCCCAGAACAGACCGGTTGGACCACCCCAGCACGCAACTTCCTCCACGCCCCCATCGACAGTGGCGATGGTTCTTTTGGTGAAGCAATGCCACGCAATGCCGCCCACTGTTTTGATCGGATAACAACAGAGTTCGATCGTGCACGTCTCATTGGCACCGGGACTGTCGCAATCACCCGGGTTCGAATCACACTCTGGATGGCACGGGCCGTAGTCGCAACTCGGATCGTTGTCATCGCAGCAGTTTTCATTGCAGAAACGTTCATCGCACAAGGCACCGCACGGACCGCCACCGAAGTCTTCGCATTCCAGTGCGCACGGATCGAAAACCCCGCAGTCCGGATTGCAGAACCGCTTGTCGCATAACTCACCACACGGACCGCCGCCGTCGTCCTCACATGCCGGCGCACACGGTTCGTAGTCCTCGCACTCCGGGTTGCAGAAGCGCTCATCGCACAGCTTGCCGCACGGCCCGCCACCGACCTCTTCACAGTCTTCATCGCACGGTTCGGAGCCCTCGCACTCCGGATAACACGCCTGCGCGCACTCGTCGAGGCATGACACCGCCGACTCGCACTCTTCATCCGACGGGTTGCCGTTGATCGTGATCGTCGCCTGCCAGTCGGTCTGGCACTCCGGGCAATCCGCGCAGCACCATGCCTTCGGAGTCCTCATGAACTTTTCAAGAATGACTGTCCCGCCGCTGCAGTCATTCTTCAGCGTGGTGAGTTCCATGGACGGATCACACTGCGGGCAGCTCTCCGGGCCAAGCTGGCCACATCCCGGATTCTGAATGACACCAGACTCAATCAGCGTCTCCTCATGTTCGTCGCAGTCGTCCTCCAGACCGGGTCCGTCCAGACATTCGAACGATTGGAGATCCTGGACCAGATTCAATATCACGACCTCGTCGGTCAACTGGGCCCAGATGTCTTCCTGCGCATGACAGTCGAACACCAGCGAAGAGGGGCAGCCGGAACAGGTGCCTTCTTCCGCGATGACATTCACGGATCCGCCCGATTGAGTCATGCGGTAGTTGCAGGTCCAACTGTCAGAACCCTCGGGACGATACTGACACGAATCGACACATTCACAATCCGTGTTGCAGCTCTTGTATTGGATCTCGAAGTACTCGATCTCGACCGTCAGCGTCACGAGATGGTCTTCAGATTCCTCGTTCTGCTCATCCAGCACCTCGTTATAGCAGCCGCAGCACGTCTCCAGGAGCTCCGCATCATCACACGGATGACCACCCGTATCGGGATCAGGGTCGCCGGGATCGGGATCACCGGGATCGGGATCAGGGTCGCCGGGTTCAGCATCGTCGCACGGCAACAGCACCGTCATCGAGCCAAAGCCCGATGCCTGGAACCCCACTCCCCCACCCGCACCGTGATAACGAAGGTTACTGCACGGGGAGATGACTCCCGGATTCAGGAACGTCGTCCCCGTCCCGTTGCCCGCATCGATGATCGGCAACATCGCCGGTACCGGCGCACCATCCGGACCCAGCAGCACCGGCGTCCCGTCGTGCAGGTAAACGAGACTCATCAGTTGGGTGTAGAGGCTGTCCATCACCAGCATGAGATCCTCAATATCGACCACACCGTCGTCGTTGAGGTCACCATCCAGCCGGCTGAGGTCTTCCGCGGCAAGCCCCCCGTCCAGACCAAAGTTCTCCAGGACGACCTGGAGATCGCCTTCGTGAACCGCTCCGTCCCCGAGCACATCCCCCGGCAACATCTGCCACGGATCAAAGTGATCACTCGTCACCACGATCAGCATCGGCACGCCGTCGGCATTGAGAATGTGGGTCATGGTCTCGCCAGCGAACGGCCCTGCGATCCCTTCTGTGCGGACCCGGAGTTCGGGCAAGCCGTTCCCGATCAGATCGTAGAGCGGGCCCACGCGGTGGCCGAACTCACTGTCATAACCGGCGATCGGGCTCTCCATGATGAGATCCGCGTCCGCGGCGTCGAACATGCTCGGCATCCAATCATCGAACGGCCCCTCGAAGAGATACATGCGGCCGTGCGGCTCCAACGTACCGTCCATATCAACCCTGGCCTCCGGCGCCCCCACCAGAACATCGAGATGACCGTTCCCATTCCAGTCGCCGAGCGCGACGGATTCGCCGAAGCGATCGTCCGGATCTTCTCCCCGCAGGATGAGAACCCCGTCCCCCTCGGGATATGAGCTCAGAAGCAACTCCACTTCGCCCGGTTCACCTTCGATAAACATCGGATCAGCCAGAATCGGATCGCCGATCGCATCACCGTCGAGGTCCCGCGTCACGGCAATCACAGTGAATGATTCATCGCCCGAGTTCGTCTGCTGCCGCTGCTCAAGAGTCCAGAGACTGCCGATACTGCTCCCGGCGACCATCAGCAGCACCAGCAGAGTCATCGCCGCCCAGGTTCGGCCACGAGATGGCCCAGCGGATGAGCCGGCTGATGGGGCCGCCGATGAAGCTTGTGAGAACGACTGTAGCGGACCGCTCCGGCCGTCAGCGCGCAGCGTCTGCTCACCCGAAAGAAGTCTCTGGTTGTCCATACTGAAATTCCCCACGCGAATAACTGGGCATCACGGTTGCGGGGTGTAGCGCGTGGCTCATGCAACGCAACTCAACGCAACGTGGTGCAGCCGGAAGAAGCGGTCGGCCAACCCCCCGGTGGGTTGAACCTCGCCATGACGCCAGAAGAACACACGATCTGGCAACTGTCAAGAAAAAATCCGGCTTTTCTTTCGGTATTTCTGATCTGCGTGCCGCAACCGTCGCCTCCGGCACTGGGCAAAGCGTGACACGGGCGGGGTTATCCCGTCCGGTGTGAACCGCAACTGTGAACCGCAACGGGGGCGAGGCGGTGGATTCGCCATATCACTCAGCTCTGTGCCGACACGCCTTACGCGGATTCTCAAGGCAACTGCTCCTGCCTGCGGCGCGCAATCCGGGCTGCTGACTGCCGTTCGGGACTACCGTTCGGGGCGCTTCCGGCGCGACAGCACGGCAACCGGTTGTCACCGGCCGCCGGTCAGGAACGACACCCCTTCGCGGCCATCCTCGCAAACCTTTACCGCGCAGTGCGATCCAACGCCGCCGGGGCCGGGGTCGGGGTCGGGACAGTGCTTCCCACGAGGTTCGCCTGGGTCGTTTGGAGACTTCGGCCGCTTCACAGCGTGATCCTGCCACCTGGTGACCCTGGTCAACGGGCCTCTCTCGCTGGCTTCCCGGGCCCAAGCGGCGACCAGAGACACCATCCCGGCGAAGCCGGAACGTCCTCGATCCACTGCAGGCCGG
>SLDM01000124.1 GCA_007125255.1 Phycisphaerales bacterium | reverse complement strand
CTCGAGACCTCGGACATCCTGCACATCCACGCGGTCTGGGAGGAAGTGCAGCATCAGGCGGCCAAGCTCGCATCGCGCGCGGGCGTGCCGTACCTGATTCGTCCCTGCGGCATGCTCGATCCGTGGTGCCTCAACCAGAGCAAGTGGAAGAAGAAACTGTACCTCGCCTGGCGATTGCGACACAACCTGAACCGCGCCTCCGCCATCCACTTCACGACGGAGATTGAACGCGACCTCGTCGCGCCGCTCAAGCTCAAGCCGCCGGCCATCGTCGAACCCAACGGCGTCGATCTCCAGGAGTTCGAGTCCCTTCCGCAGCGCGGCACGTTCCGCGCGCACCACCCGGAGATCGGCGAACGGCCGATGCTGCTCTTTCTCAGTCGCATTCACCACAAGAAGGGACTGGACCTGCTGATTCCCGCCTTCGCCGCGATGAACGAGCGGGAGATGGTTCTCGTCATCGCCGGGCCGGATTCACCCGACGGCTACCAGAAGTCCGTCGAGCGCATGGCCCGCGACGCCGGTGTCGCCGATCGGGTCGTGTTCACCGGGATGCTGTACGGGGCGGAACGGATCGAAGCGATGGTCGATGCGGATCTCTTCGTCCTGCCCAGCTACCAGGAGAATTTCGGCATCGTGGTGGTGGAGGCTCTGGCCGCCGGCACCCCGGTGGTGATCTCCGACCAGGTTAACCTGCACACGGAGATTACCGGCGCCGGACTCGGGGCGGTCGTGCCGACCGAGGTCGCTCCGCTCGCGGCGGCTCTGGAGGCGTGGATGAACGATCCCGACCGCCGCCGGGACGCCGGCAACCGTGCCCAACGGTACGTACGGGAGCGCTTCGACTGGCGGGAGATCGCCCGTCGGTGGGCCGAACGATATCAGCAGATCCTGACCGGATCCCGCAGGAACGATTCATCTCGCCGAACTTCCGGACCGGACGTTGCGTAATGCCCGTTCCCTCCCGAAGATGGCCCCCCCAAGCCGATGACGAGCAACCGATGACGAGCAACCGATGACCACCGACCGATGATGAGTGACCGCTTGACCAGGGCCCCTTCAACTTCAACCGCGGCGGCGCCGCGACGGATTCGCAAACCGGTCATCCTCCTCGGCTGCGCCCGTTCCGGGACGACCATGCTCGGGCGCATTCTCTCGCAGCATCCGGAGGTGGCGTACTGGGTCGAACCGCGGCCGGTGTGGATGTTCGGCAACGCCTACCGCGCTCATGATGAGCTGACCGAAGCGGACCTCCGTCCGCGGATCGCGCGGCACATCGACCGCCGGTTTGACCGGTTTCTTCGGGAATCGTCTCGTTCCCGCTTCGCCGAAAAAACGCCCAGCAACTGTCTGCGTATCCGGTTCATTCGCGCGCTCTATCCCGACTGCCGTATCGTGAACATCATCCGCGACGGCCGGAACGTCACCCGTTCGATCCTGCAGATTCGAAAGAGCCCGCCCAACAAGGGTCTGATGTCGCGCCGACTGCGTGAGACGGTACCGTGGGAATGGCCCGCGTATCTCCCGCTCTTCTTCCGCACGGCCTGGCGGACGAAGGTGCTGCGCAAACCGTCGGCGTACTGGGGCCCCCGCCCGAAGGGGTGGAAGGCGTGGCTGGATCTGCCGCCCCACCTGCAGGTCGCCGAACAGTGGCGGGCGGTGGTGGAAATCACCCTGCGCGACGGGCGAGCGCTTCCCCCGGAGAACTACCTGGAACTTCGGTACGAGGATCTGATGGCGCGCCCGATCGAGCTCATCGGACAGATCCTTGATTTCACGGAGCTTTCTGCCAGTGAAGCCGTAACCAACTACACCCGCCAGCACATCGACCCGGAACGAACCCACCGCTGGCAGGGATCGCTCGGCGATGACCAGGAACGGGAAGTCGAAGCGCATCTGAGTCCGATGCTGGATCGACTCGGTTATCTCGCCGCGAAGTCAGCGTCGCCAGCGTCTTCTGAGGGATGAACATTCGCATGCCGATCCGCTTCCTTCGTGACCTTCGTCTGCAGGCCGCCATCGCCCGGCGGGCGCGTGAATACGAAACGCCGCGGACGGAAGCGGAACGTCGCGCCTGGCACCTGGAACAGCTCAATCATCGCTGGGCCCATGCGACCGCGCAGATTCCCCATTACCGGGAACTGGTGCGATCCGGCCGGGTTCCGCGAACCTTCGGCTCGGTGCAGGAGTTCGTGGAGACCGTGCCGGCAACCACCCGGACCGATGTGCAGCAGGATCTCCCGGCCCGCGTGGATCCGGCCCGCCCGGCCGAGCTGAAACGAACCTCCGGCGGATCGACCGCGCAGCCGGTCACGACCCCCGCCTGGAAGTCGGAGCCGGCGTACACCCGTCTCAATACGTGGATGGCGCGAGGATGGTACGGCATCCGGCCGTCCAGCCGGCTCGCCCTGATCTGGGGTCACAGCCACCTGCTCGGCAGCGGCTGGCGGGGGCGCGTCAACGGCCTCATCCGGCAGAGCAAGGATGCCGCCTGCGGCTATCTGCGCCTCTCCGCGTACGACCTGTCCGTGGCTCACCTCGAGGCCATGCGGCAGCGCCTTGAAACCTTTCGCCCCGAGTACATCGTCGGATACAGCGCCGCGCTGGATGCCTTGGCCCGCGCCCACGAGGGGCGGGATCTCTCCCATCTGAAGGTCAGGGCGGTCATCGCGACCGGCGAAGGATTTCCGGCTGAGGACAGCTCGGAACGACTGCAGGCGCTCTTCAACTGTCCGGTCGCGATGGAATACGGCGCGGTCGAGACGTACGTGATGGCCCATCAGCACCCCGAGGGAGCGTACCGCACCTTCTGGCGTTCCTACTTCCTCGAAGCGGTGGAACCGGGGACGGCCGGCGGCGCGGTCCTCCGCGTCACCAGCCTCTACCCCCGCGCTTTTCCGCTCTTTCGCTACGAGATCGGCGACGAGGTTGAAACGTGTGACGAAGAGGACGGCTACGGCGTCAGTCGGCTGAAGCGCGTCATCGGGCGCTGCAATGACTTCATCACGCTGCCGGATGGAGAGCGCATTCACTCCATCACCCTCTTTGCCGCCGTCTCCCAGAGCATCCGGGAATCGGGCACCGGCATTCTCAGATTTCAGATCGTGCAGTCCCCCGGGGCTACGGCATTGCACGTGGTTCCGGCCCCGAACGCGACCGGGGAACGGGTGATCGAGACGCTCCGGGCCCGCCTGCGGGCGGCCCACCCGCGTCTCGCCCGGCTGCACGTCCAGGCGGTCGCGGAACTGCAGCAGTCGCTGGCCGGGAAGACCCCGACCATTCTGAAGAAATCCGAGTAGGCGGCGCCTGCCGCGGCGCGCCGGTCACCATCGGCCGACCGGCATCACGCCGGGCTGGGAATCGCCCCGCCCGCCGGTTCGTCGCCCTCGTTCTCATCCCGCCTGGGTTTCACGGATGGAGGCGGCGATTGCGG
>SLDM01000256.1 GCA_007125255.1 Phycisphaerales bacterium | reverse complement strand
GAGTGCCCCGGCCAGAGGGCCGCAGGGAGTCGGCCGTGCGCTGGTGGAACGACAAACGTCCGGGTGCCGGAAGGCCACGTCGGTGCGAGATTGTTTGACGGGCAGCGTGAACTGGATGATCGTCGAGCCACTTCGTGGCCTTCGCACCTGGCGCCCGCTCAGACCACGGCACCCGACTTCGTCACTCCGTTACTCCGTCACTTCGTTACACCCCCTTCGTGCCTTCGTCCCTCCGTGCCTTCGTGCCTCTCTTGATCCCTCACTCCCTCATTCCCTCAACGGGCGTAAACGTCGCACCGGTCTCGACGTAGAAGTTCACGAGGCGGCCCGGCTCGAGGATTCCTTCGAAGACCTGTTCCTCCATCGTGCGCACCACGAAGGGAACGGTCAGATCGATGACGGCCTCCTTCGTCCCCGGATCAGCGCTCAGCACCTTGCCGGCGACGATGCGCGGCGTTCCCCAGACCGGCTCGATGAAACGCCCGCCTCCCGCCGCGGGATGAATCCGCAACGCCCGGGCGTGAATCGTCCCCTTGACGCGCTTGCCGAGGTGCGGCTGAAGCCGGGCCGCGGGGACGGTCGGGACGAGGTGAAGTCGATAGTCGGTGTGGGCAATCGCCAGGACCAGGCGATCCTCCCGCACCTCTTCCAGCACGCCCCTTGCCACGGCTTCGGTCGTCTGATCCACACTCACGGATAACCCTCTCCTGAAAGAACGGCGTTGTTTCGAGTGCCGGTTCGTCCGGACAATCGGTCGAAGTCGGCGTCAAGGCATACATGCGTGCATTCGTTCATGGTAACAGTTATCGGGAAGTGACGAAGTGACGAAGTGACGGAGTGTTGGAGGGGCAGAAGGAAGAGACGAGGGGTGCCGTGGTCTGAGCGGAGCGAAGGCCACGTGGCGGCTCAACGGTCATCCAATTCAGAATCGAACGTCAATCGCGCGACCGCGTGGCCTTCCGTCATGCCCTCACTATCGTGAGGCCATGATTCTATGACCACGGCACCCGGCTGGTCTTCATCCCTTCGCTCCTTCGCTCCTTCGTTGCTGCGCATGGCACCCGGCGCCGTATGTCGATCGGCTGATCGTGCTTCCACCAGCGCACGGCCGACTCCCTGCGGCCCTCTGGCCGTGGCACTCGAGAAGAGGCACGAAGGCACGTGGGCACGAAGGCACGAAGGTGTGGGAGTGATCGGGAGGCGTGCCGACTGGACGTCGTACATCGGTCCGGCGATCGTCGTTCCATCTCGCACTGCCGACTCGCTGCGCTCGCTGGCCGTGGCACCCCGTGCTCTGCGCGCCGCTGGATTCCCGCGTCCGCGGGAATGACGGCATGCAGGACTCGCGCCGAGCTCGCCCGTCTCACCACCCTCCGTGCCTTCGTGCCCCCGTGCCTTCCTCCGTCACTCCGTTACTTCGTCACTCCGGCACTTCCCCTCCGTGCCTTCGTGCCCCCGTGCCCCCGTGCCTTCGCGTTTTCGTGCCTCTCCCCGCTACCATACCCCCATATGATGACCCTTCCCCATCGTGTGCGAATCACCGACGTCGGGCCGCGGGACGGCTTGCAGAATGAAGCCGGCGTGGTGCCCCTGGAAGCCAAGGTCGCGTTCGTCAATCAGCTCGCGCGGACCGGCGTGGCGGAAGTCGAGGCCAGCAGTTTCGTCAGCCCCAAATGGGTGCCGCAGCTGGGCGATGCCGAAGCGTTGTTCCAGCGGATCGACCGGCCGAGCGGGGTGATCTTCTCCGCGCTCGTTCCGAACGAGCGGGGATTCGACCGCGCGATGGCCCTGGGCGAGCAGCGGCCGGACAAGATCTCGATCTTCACCGCTGCCTCCGAAACGTTCAGCCAGCGCAACACCAATGCCACGATCGCCGAGACGATCGAACGTTGTGCGCCGGTCGTGGCCGGCGCACAGCAAGCCGGCCTTCCCGTGCGCGTCTACATCAGCTGTGTTGTGGCGTGCCCCTACGAAGGGGCGATCGCGCCGGTCAAGGTGCGCGAAGTCGTTGAGCGGCTGATGCAGCTCGGGCTCGATCCCGATGGGGATGACTTCGATCTCGGCGAGACCATCGGCGTTGCGGCCCCGAACGATATCGAAACCCTCTACGACGAGCTTGAGGATCTGATCGAACCGCGCCAGACCACCCTGCACCTGCACGACACGCGCGGCACGGCCCTGGCCTGCGCCTACGCCGCGATGCAGTTCGGCGTCGTGCGCTTTGATGCATCCTGCGGCGGGTTGGGCGGATGCCCGTACGCGCCGGGGGCCGCCGGGAACCTGGCGACGGAGGACCTGGTCTATCTCTGCCGGCGCATGCACTGCGAGACCGGGGTGTCCCTCGACCGGCTGCTCGTCGCCGGGCGTCAGATCGCCGGCACGCTCGGCCGGTCGCTGCCGGGTCGCGTGTTCGGCGCCGAGTCGGCCGCCGGCGGCGGTTCGATCTCCGTGGCGGCGGAATCGACCGGCAGGGGCAGTTCGTAGTTCGCGATGACCGGCGCGCCGAGCGCGTACTCCCCGCCGCGCCATTCGATTCGAACGACGCTCAGCTCACGGCCCTCGATCACGACCGCGCGGGGCGAACCGGGAAATCCGAAGCTGCCGGTATTGATGATCGTGCGGTCGTGGTGCGTCCAGACGCCGGGGCGATGGGTGTGACCGAAGATCGCGAAGCGCGCTTCCGGAGCATGCCGCGCGACGAACTCGCCCGCGAGTCGCGGCACAGTGCGCCAGTACCACAGCACCCTGGCCACCGCCCACGGTCGAATGAGCATGTTGAACATCGTGGACCGGCCGGCTTCGCGCTTCAGCTCGTGCAGATGTTTCCACTCCTCGTGC
Source organism: Phycisphaerales bacterium (assembly GCA_007125255.1). Classification (GTDB taxonomy): domain Bacteria; phylum Planctomycetota; class Phycisphaerae; order Phycisphaerales; family SM1A02; genus SKZB01. Next base: position 596 of record SLDM01000256.1, on the reverse strand, counting down.
GAGGCATGCTGGGCGAGTTGCAGGCGGGCTTCGAGTGTTTCGCGATCGGCATCCTCGAGTTGCTCCAGTCCGCTCTGGTACGCGCGGTGGATGCGAGCGGCGGCCGGGCTCCACGGCGCGACGGCCGGATGCAGAACATCACCGTGGGTGACGAAGACCAGGCCGCGGGCCAGGTGCAGATGGCGAATGTCGCTGATGTACGGATCGTGATTGCCCGACAGCAGCGTCAGGTGAACATCGTCGGTCTCGCAGAGATCGAAGAGCTGCATGGTCTCTTTCGCCGCTTCGCACCAGTGCGAGGGGTGGTGCACCTCCGCCGTATCGCCGTTGACGATCAACCGGTCGGCGTTCCTCCAGAGCGGCCGCAGCGCCCTGGCGCTGAGGGCCGCGGCGTGTGGCCGGCCGAGGTGCGTATCGGAGATGATGACGATGCGTTCGGACATATCGGGCTCAGGCCGTCGATCCGTCGTCGGGCGGCGGGAGGACGGCGGCGCGCTTTCCCACGGTATCGGCCGGTCGCCGGCCCGGGTCAACGATCGACCTGAATTTCATGTGGTTTTCGGGTGTTCGGGGCCAGGGTTGGGGGGCGTGTTGGG
>SLDM01000350.1 GCA_007125255.1 Phycisphaerales bacterium | reverse complement strand
GTTGCGGCGCGCCTGGTCCGTGCCCTTCCGGATGGCATCCGCCACCTCATTGGCCTTGCCAAGCGAATAGCCGATGCGGCCGTTGCGGTCGCCGGCGACCACCAGCGCGCTGAAGCTGAAGCGCCGGCCGCCCTTGACCGTAGCGGCGGTGCGGTACACGCCGACCGTGGTGGACTCGAGAGATGATGTTGCGTCGAGGACTTCTGCCATGAGTTCTGTCCTGTTTCCTTGCCTGCTGAATCCGGATCACCTGATCCGGTTCATACTTCTATGCTTGGGCTTCGTTCGGGCCGCGGTTCACTCAGAACCGAAGTCCCCCTTCACGTGCAGCGTCGGCGATCGCCTTGATTCGGCCGTGGTACCGGAAACCATTCCGGTCGAAGATCACCGTCTCCACCCCCGCGCCCTTGGCGCGTTCGGCGATGGTCCGGCCGATCTGTGCGGCAGCGTCGCGGTTGCCGCCGTGCGCGGCTTTGTTGTCCTTCTCCACGGTGGAGGCGGAAACGATGGTCCGGCCGTCCAGATCGTTGACGAGCTGGGCGTAGATGTGACGACTGCTGCGGAAGACGGTCAGCCGCGGCCTTTCGTGGGTCCCAAAGAGGCGCTTGCGGATACCGCGCTTGCGTCGGCTGCGTCGAAGTCGTCGGAGTTGATAGTTCTTCATAACGATTTTCCTCTTCCGGCTTACGCGCCGAAGACCTTGCCCTGCTTGCGAATGATGATTTCATCCACGTACTTGATGCCCTTGCCGTTATACGGTTCCGGCGGACGCTTGGAACGAATGTCCGCGGCGAACTGACCGACGGCCTGCTTGTCCGCTCCGCTGACGGTAACCGAATTCCCTTCGATCACGTACTCGACCCCCTGCGGCGGAATCATCTCCACCGGATGGCAGTAGCCGACGTTGAGCTGCAGGTTCTTGCCCTGCGGCTTGGCGTTCCAGCCCACGCCAATGATCTCGAGCTTCTTGGAGTAACCGTCGGTCACGCCGATGATCATGTTCTGAATACGCGCTCGAACCGTGCCCCAGTACGCGCGCATCTGGCGAATCTTCGCCTTGGCTTCGGGAATCGTGCAGGTGATGGCATTCTCAGCCTCTTCCCACGCCACATCGACTTCCGGACGGTACTCATAGCTGAGCTTGCCCTTCGGCCCTTCGATGGTGATCAGACGCGACTTCGGGTCAAGGCTCACCTTGACGCCGGAGGGAACGCTGATAGGTTTTTTTCCGATTCTGGACATGGTTCACCTTCACGAACTTGGGTGCGATCTGACTGCCGGAGCGGGCTGCTGGAGCGGACTGGCTTGCGCTTGCTCAGGTCACGATGGCGACGACTTCACCACCGACACTTTCCTCACGGCACTTGCGGTCACTGAATACCCCATGGCTGGTCGAAACGATGGCAATGCCCATACCCTGAAGCGGACGGGGCAGATCGTCCTTGCCGCGGTAGACGCGGCGACCGGGCTTGGAGTAACGATCGATCGAACTGATCAGGTGCTCGCCGCGCGGGCCATACTTCAATTCAATCTTCAGGACGCCCTGGCGTCCATCATCGACGACATCGAAGCTCTTGATGTAGCCCTCATCCACCAGGACCTGGGCGACGCCACGGTTGAGCTTGTTGTTCAGACACTTGACGGACTTGGCGCCGTTCCGGCTGGCGTTCCGGATTCGCGTCAGCATGTCAGAGGTCAGATCTTGCTGCGACATTGGTCACTCCTGCACGACGAGCCGGCCGTATCCCACGGGGACGTACCGCTCGGGTTTCTTGCGTTCACGTGTTGCTTACCAGCTCGCCTTCCGCATGCCGGGAATCATTCCCTGCAGGGCGAGTTCCCGCAGGACGATGCGGCTGACGCCGAATTTCCGGTACACCCCGCGAGACCGACCGCTGATCTGACAGCGATTGACCTTGCGGCTTGAAAACTTCGGCTCTTTCTTCATCTTGGCGAACTTTGCTTTACTGGCCATACGTCTGTGCCTTCCGCTTGGGAGAGGATTCTTTCCGTTCTCTCATGACTGAGATCAGTGCTGTAACTCGGCAACCGGCTTTTCGCCTTCCTTGCGGACGAACGGCATGCCGAGTTGCTCCAGCACGAACCGGCTCATGTCCGAATTCGAACGCTCGAAAACAATGTTGATGTTCATGCCGTGGGTAAAGTTGGTGTTGGCCATGTTGATTTCCGGCCAGACCGCCTGCTCGTTCAGGCCGAGCGAATAGGTGCCCGCCTTGTCGAACGCCGTATCCTTCACGCCACGGAAGTCCTTGATGCGCGGGATCGCCAGATTCATCAGGCGATCGAGAAAGTGCCACATGCGGTCGCGACGAAGCGTCACCATGAAGCTCGACGGCGCGCCTTCACGCACCTTGAAGTTCGCAACCGACTTCTTCGCGAGAATCATGACCGGCTTCTGGCCGGAGATTCTCGTCAGCGTTTCGATGATCGTGTCACGGACCTCGGGCTTGAGCTTCTGGTTCTCGAGGAATCGGCCGACACCGCAATTGATGACGACCTTCTCGACCTTGGGCGCCTCGTGCCTGTTCTTCAGTCCGAACTTCTCCATGGCCCTGGGGACGATGGTCTCTTCGTACCGCTCCTGCAGGCGCGGTTTCTCGCGCGGTTCTTGCTTGGTTTGTTCAGTCTGGGCAACCATGGGGTTCACTTTCTGGCAACACTCGGCTTGCGGCTGATCCGGGATGAACGGGGATCATCCCGTCGACTCCGGCTTCCTGTGACTCATCGAGGGCAATTCGGGGACTACTCCGGCGCCTCCGGCGTCTTCTCTCTGACCTTGACCTGCGGCGGGGCGCTCTTCTCGCCTCGCAGCGTGTGCAGCACCTTGCCGCCCCGCGCCGCGATGCGCACCTTCGTTCCGTCCTTCCGGTTCTCGAACCGCACGCGGGTCGGCTTGCCGTCCACGACGGGGCTGACGTTGCTGATGTGGATCGGCGATTCGCGACGGAGCAATCCGCCCTTGGGGCTCTGCTGGGTCGGCTTGACGTGCTTCGTGCGGATGTTCACACCCTGCACGACGACGCGATCCTCCTCGCCGAAGACGCGAAGCACCTGTCCGGTGGCGCCTTTGTCGTTGCCGGCGGTCACGACGACCATATCACCTTTTCGAATATGACGCGGCATGTTCAGACAACCTCCGATGCGAGCGAGACAATCTTCATGTAGTTCTTTTCCCGCAGTTCACGGGCGACAGCGCCGAAGATACGGGTGCCCTTCGGGTTGCCATCGTCGTTGATCAGGACGCAGGCGTTGGAATCGAAGCGGACGTAGGAGCCATCGTCGCGGCGGGTGGGATACTTCGTGCGGACGATGACCGCGCGGACCTTATCGCCGGACTTGACGTCGCCGTTCGGCAGCGCCTTCTTGACCGAACAGACGATGCGATCGCCCACGCCGACGGCCCGCCGGGTGTACT
>SLDM01000213.1 GCA_007125255.1 Phycisphaerales bacterium | reverse complement strand
GCTCTGGACTATCGCCATCGTGCTCGTGATTCTCTGGCTGCTCGGCTTCATGACTGCCAACACCTTCGGCGGGTTGATCTACCTGCTGCTGGTGATCGCGTTGGTCATGATCGTCATTCAACTCGTTTCAGGACGGCGCGCGCACGCGGCATAAAGCTGCTGTGCAGATCCGGGTGCCGGCCGTCGGAGGGGACGGCTGGCACCCAGGATCACACGCCCGAATCAACGGAACTCCCGAAAGGACTTTCTCATGGGACTCATTCTGCTCATCATTCTGATCCTGCTGCTCGTCGGCGCACTTCCCACCTGGGGCTACAGCCGCAAGTGGGGTTACGGGCCGACAGGTGTGCTGGGACTCATCCTGCTGATTGTTCTCATTCTGCTGCTGATGGGAATCCTGCCGCGCGGGTTCTGAGTCCAATGTGGACGAGGTGAAGGCGTGAACGAGGTGAAGGGCACGCCGCGGCCGCTGCTCCCGGAAATCTCGGGAAGCCGGTGCGATGTCGCGGCGGCCACGCAGAACAGAGGAGTCAGAGGACCACGCAAGGCAATGCGTCCGGAGCGCGACAGCGCTCCGGACGACTTTTCGGCGACGAACCCTCTGGTTCGCCGCAGTACGCAAGGAGCACACCGGGCCCAGAATGACGAGTTGGCACGTAGCCGGCCGCTGAGCCTCAGCTTCATCACAAGGAAGGATAGGAGTTATCACCATGATTCGTACCTACACAAGTCTGATCACTGCATCGGTTCTGGCCCTCTCGGCCACGACCGCATTGGTCCAGAGCCAATCCGATTCACCCAGGCCGGGCCAGAGCCAGTCCGATTCACCCCGAACGGGCCAGAGCCAATCCGACTCGCACAACATGGGCCAGAACCACGCCGGCTCACACCGACACAGCCTGCAGATGGCCGAGCGCCTCATGCAGGAGCGTTCGGGTCTCCACGGCGCGATCGCCATAGCGGAGATGCACACGAAGGGAATCGCCATCGGTGTTCGCCTCACCAGTGACCTGGAACGGATCACCGGCCAGAGCCGCCCGAGCGACCAGCCGCAGACCCGAACCGGCGATCAGGACCGACAGAGCGGTCAGCCGCAGACGCGATCCGGCGATCAGGACCGACAGACCGGTCAGCAGCAGACTCGGTCCGGCGATCAGGACCGACAGACCGGCCAGCAGCGTCCGCTCTTCGCGATCGTGACCTGCGTGGCTGACGGAACGAGAGTGCGCGATGTGGTCATCGACATGGCGACCAACACCGTCGTCGGCGTTCAGACGGCGGAGTTCCGCGGCAGCGAGCAGGGCGACCGCGACTACAGCAGCCCTGGCCAATCCTCTTCAATGGTTGCCGGCGGCTTCGCCCGTGCCAGCGATCTGATGAACGCCACCGTGCGGAACCAGGCCGACAAGAAGCTCGGCGATATCGACGAGCTGGCGATCGATCCGGACGCGAACCGCGTGGTCTACGGCGTGCTCCGCCGGGGCGGTTTCCTCGGTATCGGCGAGTCTCGCTATGCGGTTCCGAGCAGCGCACTCACGCCGCTGCAGAACGGACGCATCATGCTCGATCTGGACGAAAGCCTCTTCAATAACCTCTCCGGCTTCGACAACAAGAGCTGGCCCACCCAGGCCGAGCCGAAGTTGCGGGCCGGCCGTTCGGCCGAGTCCACGGACGCCCCGACCGCCCGGCGGGTCGTGAAAGCCTCCGACATCATCGGAGAGAAGGTCCAGTGCCGCGACGGGCACACCGTGGGTGAGATTTCCGATCTCATCGTCGAGGGTCGCAACGGACGCGTTCTCTATGCCATCGTGAAGGCCGACCGCGGGCACATGCCCGTTCCGATGAGCTCGCTGAGAAAGACTGACGACACGTACTCCCTGCCGATGGCCATGGAACAGCTCCGATCGATGCAGACGCTGAGCTCAGACCGGGATCCGAACTGGAGTGATGCGAGCTGGAACCAGCGCATCCATGAGAGTTTCGGCACCCGCTTTGAGACGACTTCGGCCCGCGACGGCCGCTGAGAGAAGATCCGCGCTTGAGCTGGAAGTGCCGGAGTGATTGGGCGGGGTCGTACGCAAGCGCGAAGGCGGTCCTTCCGGAAACGGAAGGTACCGTCATTCAATCCATGTTCAATCTCCCCTGCATCCGGGCGTCCCCGGTCATTCCGTGCGCTCGGCGCGATCCGCAGAGGTTGGCGATGAAGGAAGATCGAATCGCATGATCACGGATGACGGCATGACGGGATAGCGAAGGTGGCAGCGATACACGCGGAACTCTTCGCTCTTCCAGCCCATGCGCTCAAATCCGAACTCGGCCATCTGCACGTACCGCGGAACTTCGGGCGTGCGGAGCACTTGCGAACCCCGGCCGAACTCCAACGCCTGCGCCTGGATCGCGAGCAGGTCAACCTGCCGGTCGGGCGATTCGGAATCGCTGCCCCGGTGATCGCCGTAGATTTCCATGACGGGCGTGCTGTTTTCATACACGGATTCGTGCAGGATGACATCCAGCACGATTGATTCACACGGCGTGCGCACCTTTGATGAGAAGCGAGCGACGCGATTGTTCGGCTCCTCGTATCGAGGGATGACACCTCGCCAGATGAAGCCGTTGATGCAATCAATCGCCGACAGTTTACCAACGCTGCCCTGCCGCAATTCGAAGTTGATGTAGCCGGCACCCATGGCGATGGTGCGAAACTCGGGAGGGGGCTGCGTGCCGAAGTCGTAGAGCAACCCGATGGGGTTCGCCTTGTCGTTGCGAGGGTCAAGCGGTTCGCGCGCGATGGTCTTCTGCACGGTGCCGTCATCATCGATGAGGCGGGTCGTGGAGATGGTCCACGGCGCGTCGGCTCGCAATCGCCGAAGGCCGACAAGACCGCGGATCGTGAACGTGTCCAGCCGAAGAGGGTTGTCGGGATTGGGTTTGAGCGCAAAGCAGGCCAACTGGGTCTGCGCCTGCACACCCCAGATGTGACTGTTGGCGGTAAAGGCAGCACGCTGGTGGACAAGATCCATCTGGTCGGATCGGCCCCCGGCCAGACCGTCGATCATGGAGTCAAAGGCGCTGCGAGATCCGGCATGGACTTTGATCAAGTCATCGAAGCGCTGATAGGCATCGGCGACGGCACTGACTTGCTCACGCTCCCCTCCGTTCCGTCGTGCTGCGCTGAGAAACCGTTGCATCGCGGCTCGGCCCGGTACGTTGGTCGCTTCGAGCAACGGATCGTTTGCGCTCACGACCTTGTGAATCTGCCATGCCAGCTTGGTCGGCGTCTTCAATGCCCGCTGAAGATCGGTCGCACGTCGAATCGGTCCGTCCTCAGGCAACGAGGCGAGCAACTGCGAAAGCGAGCGCTGCAGGTTACGCAACGTCTCCTCTGCCTCGGCACGAAACGGCGCCGCCCTGAGCTGTTGTGCTCCTGCTTCTGATTCTGTTTCCGAAAGGCTT
>SLDM01000254.1 GCA_007125255.1 Phycisphaerales bacterium | reverse complement strand
CCCGCTCGTCACATCCTGAATCGACCGGATGAGCATTCCCTCGGCCGAACTCGTGTAGGAGTACCCGCGCTTCAGGACCAGCCGCGGGTCGACCGCCGCCAGCTCGCGTTCGAGCGCGGCGAGGCGCCCGCGCTCGTGGCGCACCCGCCGCTTCAGGGCGACTTCAAGCCCGCGCCGAAGCCCGTCGATCTCCTCCCGCCGATCGATCCGCCGCCGGACCGCGCGGTCGAGCCGGTCGCGCAGGATCGCCAGCCGCTCGTGCCGTTCGCTCACAATTGCGGCGGGACGGAGCTGCGACCACCGGCCGGCGAGGTGCTCGACCCGCGCCCGCTCGGCGTGAAGCCGGCCGCGGGTGCTGCGGGCCAGATCGCGGGTCAGCCGCGTCACGAACTCACCCGCCCGGGAAACGAGCGCCCGGGGATCGCGGAACGCTTCGTGCCGCGCGATCGCGCTGACGCGCTCCCGCTCCCGCTCCACGCGCCGCTTGAGCAGCGCGTTGAGCCGGTGTTCGAGATGTTCCACCTGCCGGTGAAGATCCATCCCATCCGGCACGAGCCGCATCGCCGCCTGGGTCGGTGTCGAAGCGCGAAGGTCTGCCACCAGTTCGATCACCGTCGTATCCGACTCGTGCCCGATCGCCGCGACCAGCGGAATCGAACAGTGAAACGCCGCCTCGGCGACGATCCGTTCGTTGAACGCCCAGAGGTCCTCGATCGAGCCCCCGCCCCGCGTCACGAGAATGGCATCAACCCCGAGCTTGGCGTGATCCCGATCGATTCGCTTGATCGCGCGGGCGATCTCTTCCTTCGCCCCCTCACCCTGTACGCGCACCGGCACCAGCAGCAGCCCGACGGCCCGGCAGCGCTGGGCCGCGGTGTTGATCACGTCCTGCACCGCGGCGCCGGTCGGCGAGGTCACCACCGCGATCCGCCGGGGAAAGACCGGCAACGGTTTCTTCCGCGCTTCATCGAAGTACCCCTGGCCGCGCAGCTCTTCGCACAACGCGCGGAACTGCAGTTCGAGCGCTCCGGCCCCGACCGGTTCGAGCCTGGTCACGTAGAACTGTGTCCGCCCCTGCGGCGGAAAGTGGCTGACGTGGCCGGTCGCGACGACCTCATCGCCTTCCTTCGGCGTGAAGCCGAACTTCTTTGCGCTGCTCGCCCACGCCACGGAGGAGATCACCGCACCAGCATCCTTCAGCGAAAAATACCAGTGGTTCGGCGTCTTGAGGTTGCTGATCTCACCGATCACCCGCAGCGGCGCGGCGATGCGCTGTTCGAGCGTGCTCTTGATCAGTTCCGAAAGTTGCGAAACGGTCAACTGGTTCGCTTCGGTGATCGAACCGAGCTGCTTCTTTTCCCGGCGCGCCGGCTTCCCGGATGCCTTCTTCGCATCATCGCCCTGCGCACGCTCCGGGTTGAAGGGCAATCGCGCCATCGTTGATCCGGTACTCCATCAGCCAGCAGACACTTCCGTCAAACCTCCGCCAGGATCAATCGGTGTTCATGTTCGCGAGCTGGTCGAGGTCATACCAGAGCTCGCCGTCGATCCCCAGCGGGTAGCCGAGCCACATCCAGAGCAGGAGCATGATCGTCCAGATGATCGTGAAGACGACCGTGTAGGGGAACATGGTGGCGATCAGCGTCCCCATGCCGCCCTTCGGCACGTACTTCTGCATGAACACCAGGATGATGATCAGGTACGCGTTCAGCGGCGTGATGATATTGCTGACCGAGTCGCCCACGCGGTAGGCGGCCTGGGTCAGTTCCGGGCTGATGCCCACGAGCATGAACATCGGGATGAAGATCGGCGCGAAGAGGGCGTACTTCGCGCTCATCGACCCCATGAAGAGGTTGAAGAGAAGCGTCACGAGAATGAAGGCGATCACGAGGACGCCCGCGCCGAGGCCCGCCTTGCCGAGCCACATCCCGCCGGTCATCGCCAGCATGGCGTCGAGGCCGGAGTGGCTGAAGTAGGCGATGAACTGACCGGCGACGAAGGCGAGGACGATGATCGGCGCCATCGCCGCCATCGAGTCGAGCATGAGCTTCGCCGCGTGTTTGTCGTTGGTGATCTCTCCGCTGGCGATACCGTAGGCGAGGCCGGGGATGAGAAAACCGAAGAAGAGCAGCGGCACGATCGCATCGACCCATCGATCGAACATCTGGTCGCTCTCCCGGAGAACCGTTCCGTCCGGCCGGGTGAACGTCTCTTCCGGTACCGCGGCGCCATCAGGAAGATCCGCGACGCGCTCGGCGAGAATCCAGCGGAGGCGCGGTACTGTTATCTCATCCGGATCATCCCCGCGCCGGCGGGCTTCGGCCTGGGCCTCCTGCCGCTCATCGATGATGTTCTGCCACTGCTCGAGCTCGTTCATATCCGCGAGCAGGAAGCGATCCGGGCCTTCGGTCAGCTCCGGCATCTTGTAGCTGTAGAGCGGTGCCCCGGGAATGAGGATCAGGGCGAAGGTGATCGCCGCCGTCACCGCCACCGCCGCCCCGGCCCAGGCGAGGCCCTCCGATTCGGCGGGCTTGAGATACTGATCGGCGAGTTCCTCTTCGGTCGGCTCGGACGGTCCGCCATCTTCCGGGGCCCGCTTCTTCAGGCGCTTCTCCACGAAGAACGCGGTCACGAACCAGCCGGTGAAGGTGATCACGACCGTCGAGATGATCATGAACCACCAGTTGCACATCGGGTTGACGCGGTACCCCTCGTGGATGACGTTCGCGCCGAGGGCGGTCAGCTCCGCCAGCATCGGCTCGAGACCGGTGATGAGCAGGTTCGCGCTGAACCCGGCGGAGACGCCGGCGAAGACCGCCGCCATCCCTGCCAGCGGCGACCGGCCGACCGATTTATAGAGCGCCGCGGCCAGCGGCGGCAGCACCACGTACCCCGCGTCCGTCGCGAGCGAACTCATGATCCCGATGAAGACCATCGAGGGCGTGAGCACCTTGTCCGCCAACCCCCACTCGCGCGGCGAGAACGACTCCAGCGTGCCGCGCAGTCCGAGCATGAACGCCTTGAGGACCGCCGCGAGCAGGCCGGTGCGTTCGGCGATCCCGATCCCCAGCATCCCGACCAGCACCACCCCCAGCGGCGGGAAGTTCACGAAGTTGTCGACCATGCTCTTGAAGATCCAGTTGATCCCTTCGCGACTGATCAGGTTGAACGGTTCGAAGACCTCGCCCGTCGGGCGCCATTCGAGGACCAGGTTCCCCTCTTCATCGGTCAGGGGGCGCATCACCGGATCGCCATCGGCATCAAGGACCTCGTTGCCCTGTTCATCGAGGAGGACCTCCTCGACCGGCATGGGCAGTTCCTGTTCGACCCTCCAGCCGGTCTGGTGGGCGACCCACGAGAGCACCATCACCAGAACCGCGCCGAGGGCGAAGAGCGTCACCGGGTCCGGCAGCTTGTTGCCCAGCCATTCGATCCAGTCGAGGGGATTGAACCAGCTTCCGGACGGGGTGGACGCGGGCTT
>SLDM01000244.1 GCA_007125255.1 Phycisphaerales bacterium | reverse complement strand
GCCGTCCGAGAGCGATGCGGTGAAGAGATCGGGAGGGCCGGATGCGGGAATTCCGCACGTCCGGTTCGAGGAGGGGGGACTGAGCGTGGCTGGCATCGCCTCCGCGCTCAGTCCTCTACTCTACTGGTGCATCTCTTTTCTTCGATCTGTTCACGGAGCGCGTCGCGCATTTTCTCACCACGAAGGTCACGAAGAGCACGAAGGATTCAAAATCAGAAAACGCTTGACGCCGTCTTTCAGCCTCGTCACTTTTAAGGTTCTTCAGCAAGCCGACAGTCGGGGATTCGTGACTTGACGCCTCCCTTCGCCCCTCCGCCCCTCCGTCGCTCCGTCCCTCCGTCCCTCCGTCCCTTCGTGCCCCCGTGCCTCCGTGCCCCCGTGCCTCCGTGCCTTCGCCCCTACAACCCCACCATCTCCATATCCGACTCGACCTCTTCCGAACCCTTCGGCATGTGAACTTCGCTGATGAACTCACCCAGGTCGTGTTCGTGGGCCATCTGTGAGCGCACGTTGGCGGCGTTGTAACCCTCCGCGTTGCCGCCGGCGAATTCGGCCATCAGATCGAGTGCGAGCTGGCCTTCGCTCTTGCAGTAGTCGATCGGATTGATCGCGCGCTCGAACGCCTGCAGACGATTGTTGGCGTTCTCGAACGTGCCGGCCTTCTCCGCCCACGTCGCCCCGGGCAGAACGACATCGGCCCGTCTCGTGATCCGGTTCGGCAACGTGTCGATCGCGACGATGAACTTCGTGCGGATCGCGTCGTCCATGTCCGCCGTCACCCAGTCGCTCGGATAGTTGCCGGTAATCACCGCCACGTCGATCATCGGGTCGCCCTTGACCTTCTCGAAGAACGCCGCGCCGTCGAGAACCGGACCCGAAGCGAGCTTCTCGAGCACGCGCTGGACGCCGCGGGCGTTCGGGGCCTTTTCCGCGTAGAGCTTGAAGCCGTCCTTGAAGGTCTTGTCTTCACCCTGGAAGGGCACCGGGCCGACGCCGAAGATCGCTTCGGGGTCATGCTGCAGGACCATCATCGCGAGCAGGTAAGCGTCCTCGCAGGAGAGCATCGGGCTGATCATCGCCGCAATGCGCTGTGCGCCGGCGAGTCCTTCGTTCACGCGCGCATAGGCGTTCTCGTAGGCCAGAGGCGCATCGGTGTCGACGTAGGGATCTTCGCCCTTGACCACCGGCATGAGCAGACGCTCTTCATCGTGCACGAACTTCCAGCCGTAGCGCACTTCGTCGGTGATCCAGTACCGGTTGACATCGAGGTTGAACCGCGGCTTGAGACGGTAGATCACGCCCTTGTTGTGCTCGATGGTGATGTTGTCACCCGACGCGGTGATGCCGTCGATCGACGGCGTCTTGGTGAGAAACCAGACACGCTGCTGGAAGAGGAAATCCTTGTCGAGCAAGGCGCCGACCGGACACATGTCGATCACGTTCGCGCTGAGCTCGTTGTCGAGGGCCAGGCCGGGAAAGAGATCGATCTGCTCGAACGCGCCGCGGCCTTCCACGAGCAGTTCGTTCGTGCCCGTCACTTCGCGCGTGAAGCGCACGCACCGGGTACACATGATGCAGCGGTCGGAATACAGGAGCACGTGCGGGCCGAGGTCCTTCTTCGGCTGCTTGATCTTCTGTTCGGCGAAGCGCGCCTGACCCCGGCCGTACTGGTAGGAGTAATCCTGCAGGTGACACTCACCCGCCTGGTCGCAGATCGCGCAGTCGACCGGGTGGTTGATCAGCAGGTACTCCATGACCGACTTCTGGTTGGCGATCGCCTTGGGTGAATCGGTGTAGACCACCTGGCCTTCCCCGGCCGGCTGCTGACACGTCGGCAGCAGTTTCGGGATCGGCTCGAGCTTGTTCTCGTTGCGCGGATTGGGCGCCCAGACCTCCGCGAGACAGATGCGGCAGTTGGCGGCAATGGAGATTCCCGGGTGATAGCAGTAGTGGGGGATCTCCAGCTCGTTCTCCAGCGCAACCTGGAGAATGGTCTGGCCCTTCTCGAAGGAGCAGACCTTGCCGTTGATGGTGAGGGTGGCGTTCTGGCCGTTGTCGGAACTCATAAGCAGCCGATCGTATCGGAAAAGCGTGAAAATCGCCCGCGCGGGGGGATCGGACGGATTCGGCCCGGAAGGGGCCGGGGCGCAGTTTGTGAATTGTATCACGAGCCATCCCGGCGGGGGAAATCAACCGCGGAGAGCGCGGAGGACGCGGAGGACGAATGGGAATGGATGAATCACTGCATGTGAGGAAAGAGCGTCGGATGAAGCCCGGGCGCCTCGCCATCGCCGGCCCCGATTCCACCTCCGCGATTCTCCGCGTGCTCTGCGGTTAACCTCAATCCCCATTCCGTCCCTCCGCCCTCCGTCCCTCCGCCCCTCCGTCGCTCCGTCGCTTCGTCGCTCCCTCCCCCCTCCCTTCCGCCGAGCGGATATGCTGCGGGGTCCGATGAATAGTCCGGAACCCCAACCCTCGCCGGAGACGTCCCTCGATGCCGATCAATTGATCGTGATCGTCGTGGGAGCTCACCCCCGCGCCGAGCAGACCGACCGCCCGCTCGCCTACCGGCTGCGGGAGCAGATCCTCAGCTGGCTCGACGCCCGGCCGGGGGACGAGCTCGAGTTTCGCCGTCAGCCCCTGGTACTGAGCGATCTCTGGTACCTCAACGATCAATCGCTCCACCTGGCGCCGGTCGTCGCCATCGGCGAGCCGGAGGTCAACGCGGTGACGGCGCGGCTGGCGACGCACCTGCCGACGGCTTTCATCATCGAACAGTCGTTCCGCGTCCAGCTCGATCCGGAGTACATCGACCTGAAGGCATGTATCTGGGGCGACCGGCCGAGTTCGACCGGGGGCGGTGTGGACCTCTTCACGGAGCGATACCTCGATGCGTTCCTGCGATCCGCGCACGATTTGCCGATCGACGCCTGAAAGAGGATCGAGGCGCGGTGCTTTCACGACCTTTTGACGAGTTCGGCGGCCCGGTTGCCGATGAGGGGCTCAGGCGTATGATGCGATGCCGAACTTTTACTGGCCCGCCCGGAAACCATTCACATGAACGAACAGACCCGTTTCACCCATGATCCCGCTCATCCCGCCCTTGATCCACAGGCCGTCGACGCGGCGCGGATGATCGATCCCCGCAATGCCGCGCCGTACCAGCGCACGCGGGAGATGACGCTCGACGAACTGATGCTGGAAAACCGTGTCGTCTTTCTGGTGGGGGAGATCAACCACGCCTCCGCCGCCCGCGTGATGATGCAGATGCTCTATCTCGAGGATCAGAAGCGCGGCCAGGAAATCAACTTCTACATCAACTCCCCCGGCGGTTCGGTGGATGACACGCTCGCGATCTACGACACGATGACGTTCATGTCGTCGGAAGTCGCCACGTTCTGTATCGGCCGGGCGTACTCAGGCGGCGCGGTGCTGCTCTGTGCGGGTCAGAAGGAGAAGCGGCATATCCTTCCCCACGCCAAGGT
>SLDM01000442.1 GCA_007125255.1 Phycisphaerales bacterium | reverse complement strand
GCCAGGGCCGGGTCAGAGCGCACGCGCACAAACCATCCCTCGTCGGTCGCGCGCGTGTTGAACCGGTCGCGATCGCCGTCCAGATCGAGGCGTTCGTATCGAACCAGGCCGGGGTGCGTTCGACTGCTCCATGCGGCGTTGGAGAGGACCACCTCATCGCCGTCGCACACCTCGATGACCACGCCCAGGGCGAGGTCATCGGGCCATGCCGCGAAAGTGGCGTCCGGATTCTGAAAGTCGAGGTTGCCCGAGAGAGTTACCCGGAGTGGCGCGGAGTGCGGCCCCTCGGCGGGGCGAAGCGAGTCTCGAATGAATTCATCAAACGCGCCGCTGGAATAGGGCGTGATCGCCTCCTGCGGTGAAGCGACGAGTTCCACGGGAACCGACAGATGTCGCGACCAGAGTATTTTTTCCTCTCGATCAACTGGGTCTCCCGTGGCATTGCCCCAGGTCTGCTCGCGACGAACGACCTGAAAGGTGAGTTCCACGGTCTCCTGATCCGGATCAATCATGCCGATGACAACGGTACCGCCCTCCCCCCAGTGGCATGGCCCCCGACCGGTATCGCAGACAAAAAAGAGAGGCGCGTGCAGGTCTTGTTCAGCGCCGGGGCGGGCCGATGCCATGCGCACATGGCGCACGTGGTAAGGGCGTCCTGAGTCCGGGGCGTAGGAGCGTGTCTGAAACGGCTTGGAACCTCGGATGCGAACGCTGTACGGGACACCTTCCGGCCAGACGGTGCGATACTGTATGAAGTGCTCGAAGTATCGATCCCAGTACGCCTGAGCTAGATCCAGATCGCGAACCAATCGGTCGCCTCGCCACGATTTGGCGATCGTT
This sequence comes from Phycisphaerales bacterium, assembly GCA_007125255.1. Taxonomy (GTDB): domain Bacteria; phylum Planctomycetota; class Phycisphaerae; order Phycisphaerales; family SM1A02; genus SKZB01. The sequence goes on along the minus strand of SLDM01000442.1, from coordinate 2,645 downwards.
ATCAGGACGACCGCGGAAGCGTCAATCGGCGACAGCTCCTCCGGTGCCGCATGGCCCGGCCAGAGTCCATTCCACCGCGTGGTTCGAAGCGCATAGTGAAACGCCATCCATCGCTGCCAGGAGGGCAAACTCTCGCCCGCGATCCGCTCGGTCAGTTCTCTCAGCAGCGCCGTCCGGTGTTTGTGGAGCCATGAGGGTGGCTCTGACTCATTCATGGGGGCCGGCGGAGGGAACAGCGCGTCGGAGAGATACGGCTCCCACAACGGCAGACCCGCAATCAACACCGTCGCCGGGACGGCGGCGACCCACCCGCGGGCCCGCACGTCGGAGGCAACGTTGCACCCATGGCCGGCGATGATCGCGACGAGCGCGAATATTGCCAGCCGCCAGTGACGTCTTGCCTTGAAAAGCGATCGTTCCCGCGCTGCTTCGAAGCCGCATTCACTGCAGCGCAATCCCGGAGGCGGGGCATGCGAGAGGTCATACCAGCACTTCGGACAGCGCCGCCGGCGACGGGAGGGGACGCGCTGACGAAGAGCATCCGCGAAGAGCGCGTAGAGAAGCAGCAAGAGGCCGCCCCACAGCAGCAGTTGAATCCCGAAAGCAAGCCACTCCGCTTCCATGCCGGCATTCTACGCGGTGGTGGGTGGGGGGTGTCGAGGGTCGGGCTGATCCCATTCCCGCCATCACTTCGGTCACTTCGTTACTCCACCCCTTGCTGCCTCAATACCTTAATCCCTCCCGTTCATGCCTTCGTGCCTTGCCTCAGCACCCGCGGTGGGTTGAAGATACCCGTCGGGTGCCCGCTCCTGACGTCGCTCTACCCACCCTACCGCGCTTCATCACTTCGTCACTCCACCCCTCATCCCTCCCCTCCGTGCCTCCGTGCCTTTTCTCCATTTGCTCCCCTCCGTCGCGCCCCGCTACCATACCCCTTCTCGCTGCGGTCACAGCACTGACTTTCATTCATCCCGCCTCCGGATCGAGCTCTCAGCGCTTCGGTCCGGGGTATCTCTTGAGAAAGTCGATATCCCTTCATGTTCGAAAGTCTTTCCGACCGTTTCAATCACGCCTTCCGCAATCTCTCCGGCCGGGGGCGCATCACCGAGGACAACGTGCGCGATGCCATGCGCGAGGTGCGCACCGCGCTACTTGAGGCGGATGTGCATCTGGACGTCGTCAAGGAGTTCTGTGAAGAAGTCCAGCGCGATGCGGTCGGCCAGGAAGTGACCAAATCGCTCAAGCCGAGTCAGGAAATGATCGGCATCGTGCACAAGCGGCTGGTCGATCTGATGGGACCGGCCACGGGCGAAGGCGAGACGCCGATCATGATGGTCGATCCCGGGCCGACCGTCATCATGATGAGCGGCCTGCAGGGCTCGGGCAAGACCACGACCTGCGGCAAGCTGGCGGCGCATCTGAAGAAGCGCGGCAAGAACGTCTTAGTCGCCGCGGCGGACCTGCAGCGACCGGCCGCGGTCGATCAGCTTCGCATCGTCGTCGAGCAGGTTCAGAACGAAGCCAGGGGCAACGCCCGCGTGGAGTTCTACGGCGAGCCCGACAAGTGCGCCGAATACGGCAAGGCGGTCGGGGTCGCGGTCCAGGTCTGTCAGCGGGCGCTGCGCGAAGCGCGCAATCAGAAGATGGACGTCCTCATTCTCGATACCGCCGGGCGGCTTCATATCAACGATGAGTTGATGGGCGAACTCGATGCGGTGAACCGCGCGATCAATCCCCACCAGATCTTCCTCGTCGTGGACGCGATGATCGGACAGGATGCGGTCAACAGCGCGAAGACGTTCCACGAGCGGCTCGCCATCGACGGGGTGATCCTCACGAAGTTCGATTCCGACACACGCGGCGGGGCGGCGCTGTCGGTCAAGAAGGTCACCGGGGCGCCGATCAAGTTCCTCGGCGTGGGAGAGAAGATCGATGCCCTGGAAGCGTTCCACCCGGAGCGCATGGCCAGCCGCATCCTCGGCATGGGCGATGTCGTCTCGCTCGTCGAGAAGGCGCAGCAGGAGGTCAGCGAAGAAGAAGCCGAGAAGATGGCGGAAAAGATGAGCAAGGGCAAGCTGACGATGGATGATTTCCTGAAGCAGCTCCGCTCGATCCGCCGCATGGGTCCGATGAAGCAGTTGCTCGGCATGCTGCCCGGCGTCGGCTCGGCGCTCAAGGATGTCAACGTCGATGACAAACAGCTCGATCAGCTCGAGGGGATCGTCAACTCGATGACCGCGGGGGAGCGCGATGACATCAAGCTGCTGAACAAGTCGCGCACCCGCCGCGTGGCGAAGGGCTCCGGCACCCAGCCGAGCGATGTCGGACGGCTGACCAAGCAGTTCGAGATGATTCAGAAGATGACCAAGCAGATGTCCGGCCCGGGCATGATGGGCAAGATGAAGGCGATGAAGGAACTGTCCAAGGGGGATGCGAGCATGATGCCCGGCATGGAAGGGATGAAGGGACTGCCCGGTTTCGGTGGCGGCCGCGCTTCCACGAAGACCAAGAGCCATAAGAGCCGCTTCAAGCCGCGCAAGAAGCGGAAGTGAGACCCGTTCCGCATTGATCCGCACGGAAAGGAACAACGCCCGCGTTCACAGGAACGCGGGCGTTCTCAATCATGGCCGCACCGTGCTGGTGAT
>SLDM01000521.1 GCA_007125255.1 Phycisphaerales bacterium | reverse complement strand
GCGAAGCGAGTCGGCCGTGCCGGGTGGAACAACGACCATCGGACCTAAGCACGACGACCAGAGGAAGTGACCAAGGGAAGGGGTTGAGAATGACCGCGAAGGACGCGGAGAGCGCGGAGGCGGAATCGGGGTTGGAAGGGCGAGGCGCCTGACGCCAGGCAACGTGCGCAACTCAATTGCAGTACCTCAACTACTCCGAATCATCCTCCGCGCACTCCGCGATCTCCGCGGTGAGTTCCCCTGTTCAAGACAGGACGGCACGGAGGGGAAGTGACGGAGTGACGAAGGGTGCCACTGCCAGCGAGCGCAGCGAGTCGGCAGTGCGGGCGTCGACTGGTCGTCGTGCTTCGGTCCGGCGATCGTTCTTGCATCTCGCACGGCCGACCCACTGCGCTCGCTGTTCGTAGCACCCTGGGGTTTGGCGCGCACAACGGTTTCTTTACGCACGCCCCCCGGACTTCCGCTTGCGCGGGACCGACGAAATCACGCCGCTCACCGACGCCGTCCACCCCTCTGTCACTTCGTCACTCCGTCACTCCGTCACTTTCTTTCCCTCCGTGCCTTCGTGCCTCTCCTGATACCTCCCCGCCCTCCGCCCCTTCGTCACTCCTTCACCTCCTTTCGCCCACCCCCACTTCTTGTTCCGCGCAATGAAAAAGCCGACCGCGAAACTTGTTCGCGGCCGGCGGGAATTGAGAGCAGGTCGATTCGTCGATCCGTCGACGGTTACTGCGGCAGCGAGCGTACCGCGTCGATCAGTTCACCGGCGGTCATGCCTTCGGGCAGGAAATCGGCAACGGCAATCTCCATCGCCCGGCGTCGCTCGGCACGCGTCAGGCCCAGCGCCGTCATGTCGCGCTCGAGCTGGCGGAGATGATTCAGCACGAGCAGCGACTCCTCCGCACCCGTATCGAGCAGGTGCTGAACGTATCCATCGCCCGCCGGAGCATCGGTGTCACCCGCGTACTGCTGCCACGAAGCGCCGAGGGTCGAGCGGATCTGTCCGCTGCGATCCGTGGCCGCCGGATCATCGGCGGCGGGATCGAATCGCAGACCTTCGTAGGTGGCAAGCGTGCGCTCCACCGCCCGGCGATCCACGCGCTCCACGTTGACCGAGGCGCCGGTGACCGCTTCGGCCAGCACGGCGGTGCCGGGAGCGTCGAGGTAAAGGCCGCGGCCCTGCGCGAAGTCCTGCAGTTCCTCCTGCGTCAAAAGACGTCCCTGCACGCCGACCTCCAGCAAGCGATCCAGGTCGATCGGGCCGAGCGTCACGTCGGAGAGCACTTCGCCATCGTCCGCCTCTTCGATCAGTTCCGCGAGGGCTTCCGCCAGATCGGTCAGCGCCGTTCCGGAGGCCGCGAGATCGAAGAACGTCGGGTTGCCCAGTCGCAGGTCACCTTCCGTGATCTCCGCCGCGCGAAGCAGCTGAAGGAAGTTCCCCAGGGTCCCGTTCGCATCGGGTTGCGAGTTCGGGCTGGAGAAGACGGCCACGCCGTCTCCGAGCAGGACGGGGACCACACTGAAGAAGAACTGGCCGCCGGCGACGAAGTCCAGGCCGAAGTCGGTCGACGTGGAGCCATCCGCGTTAAGGACGGTCGAGGGTTCACGGGTGAGAAGCAGAATCGAGTTCGCGTTCACCGTCAGATCACCGAGGGTGCTGATGTCGGCGAGCGTCGCGGTGTCGGCATTCACATCGATCGAGCCAACGGCGGACATCTTCTGATTCTGTCCCATGGTGAAGTCACCTTCCAGCGAAGTGAAGGTGATATCACCGTTCACGCCGATGGTGGCAACCGCCGGTACGCCGACCGTGGTCACCGAGGTGTTCAGCAGAATGTCACCGACGGTCTGGACGAGTTCGGAGCTGAAGACAATGGTTCCTCCGCTCGCGATCTCCAGTGAGCCGAGCGGGTTGAGTTCGCCGATGTTCTGGCCGAACGCCACGTTGCCATTGAGCGCCGCCACCGTGAGCGAATGTGACTGACCCGCTTCGCTGTTGATGGTCTGCATCAGGTTGATGCCGTTCGTACCGTGATCGGTCAGCGACACATCGGTGAGAAGAATGATGTCGTGGCCGATGTTCATCCCGCCGCTGGTTTCCAGGTCAGAGCCCAGCAGAATCTCACCCCCGCCACTGGTGTTCAACGCCCCCAGACCGGTCACCTGATCAAGGAACCGGACATTCAGGGCATTGATGGTGAGATCATGGCCGTTCGCATTGAGGGTGGAATCGAAATTCACATCGCCCCCGGCATTGAACGTGCCGGCCGAGAGCAGCTGCGTCGCTTCGGAGAAGTTCTGATCGCCGGTAGTATTGATTGACGAGTTGTCAATCACGGTCTGGCCATTGCCGGTGATACTGAGCGAGGTGAGTTCATTGCCCGCGCCTTCGCCGATCGCGCCGTTCAGGGAGGTCACGCCGCTGGTATCGAGAACGAGCTCGAAGGGTCCGACGATCGCGTTCATGTTCAGATCGCCCCCCTGCTCGCTGTGGAGCAGCGCGTTCTCAGTCAGCGTCATCATGCCGAGGTACGTCTGGCTGTCGACGGTCTGAATGAGATCCGTACCGAGCAGAACGTTGCCGTCAACCTGCAGCGACTGCAGTGAATTCTCGCCGCCCACCTGATCCATGAACTGAGCATTCTGCGAAATCGAAAGCGAGAAGTGATCCCCGGCGTTGAGGGGGGAAGAGTCCACCGTCATGCCGAAGGTTGCGGTCGCACCGGCATTCAGGAGATCGATCACCGCGTTCTCGGCGATCCAGACCTGGTCGCCGTAGTTCTGGTCGTTCATCGTTCGCACGAGATCGGTGTTGATCAGCACGATCCCGCCGCCTTCGGTCGTGAGCGATTCCAGTGCTGCGGTGTTGCCGATCTGTCCGTTGAACTCCGTCAGGCCGGAGGTCTTGAGCGTGAGGGCATAGCTGCCGTCAATCGTGCTCCCGAATCGAAGCGTGCCCCCCAGCTGGCTCTCCAGGGTGGCATCGGTGAGCAGGCGTACTTCACGGCCGTAGTCCTGAATGTTCCGAGTGCGGATCAGGTCGGTATTGATGATCGCGGCGCCATCGATGACCAGCGAGTTGAGGGCACGAAGTCCACCCACCTGGCCATGGAACTCGACATCGCTGAAGAGGTCGAGATTGAAGTACGTTCCGGGCATGGCCGCGAAACCGGTGTTGAGAATGTCGCCGAACACCACCACGCCGCCCGGAGACTGCGTGGTCATCTTCGTATCAGCCAGCAGCCACACGGCACCGTTGTAGATCTGGTCGTTGTCGGTGAAGATGTCGCCGCCGTAGATGTATGACAGACCGTTCACGGTCAGGGTACCGAGCCGCTTCACATCGCCGACATTGCCGAAGAACGTGGCGTTCCCGTTGATGTCCAGGTCAAAGAACTGGCCGGCCGCGGCGAGCGGTCCGGAATTGACCTTCGAACCGAAGACGATGTCGCTTCCCGTGAGGACGGTATCGCTGCCGATGACGACCGCGCCGAGGT
>SLDM01000136.1 GCA_007125255.1 Phycisphaerales bacterium | reverse complement strand
CGGCGTGCTTGACCGGCCCGCGCTGGGGCGCGAGATCGATCTCAACCGCCTCGCGGAATCACCGTCACAGGAGGCACTTCTTCCCGAAACCATCGGCAAGTTCCGCATCATCCGCACATTGGGAACCGGCGGTATGGGCGTGGTGTACGAAGCCGAACAGGATGAGCCCCGCCGCCGCATCGCGCTGAAGGTGATTCATCATCACGGCATGACCGATGCGGCCCGCAAGCGCTTCCGCCGCGAAACGGAGATCCTCGGCCAGTTGACCCACCCCGGCATCGCAGCCATCTACGAAGTGGGGGCGGCCGCGCCTCGCTACCCGGGCAGCGGCACGGAGAGCGTGCCCTTGCCGTATTTCGCGATGGAACTGGTCGAGGGTGTGCCGATTGATGCCTTTGCGGCTTCGCGCGAACTGGACACCCGCGCCCGCCTGGAGTTGATCAGGCGCGTCTGCGATGCGCTGGAGCACGCGCACGGCAAGGGGATCATTCATCGTGATCTCAAGCCCGCCAACATCCTTGTGACCGCGAGCGGCCAGCCGAAGATTCTTGACTTCGGCATCGCCCGCGTGACCGAGGCTGACGTCAATACCGTGTCGCTCCGTACCGACGTCGGCCAACTCCTCGGCACGATTGTGTACATGAGCCCGGAACAGGCCGCGGGTGACAGCACCCAACTCGACACGCGCAGCGATGTGTATTCGTTGGGAGTGATTGCGTACGAACTGCTCACCGGGCGGCTGCCCTACGACGTGCGCGACAAGATGATTCACGAGGCGGTGCGCGTGATCCGTGAAGTCGATCCGACGGCGGCGAGCGTCGTCAGCCGCGCGCTTGCCGGCGACACGGAGACGATCATCGGCAAGGCGCTCGAGAAGGATCCCGCGCGTCGCTACCAGAGCGCGGCGGCATTGGCGGAGGATATTCGCCGCTCCCTGAGTGATCAGCCGATTATCGCCCGGCCACCGAGCAGTGCGTACCAGTTCCGCAAGTTCGCCAAGCGGAACAAGGCGGCGGTGATCGGCGCCGTTGCCGTCGTGGGCGCGCTCACGATCGGGTTGGTGGGCACGAGTACCGCGTTGATGCAGACGACGGTAGCCCGCGATTCGGAGCGCGATCAGCGGCAGCGCGCCGAGCAACTGGCGATTGAGGCCGAGTCCTCTGCCGACCGCGCGCAACTTGAGACCGCCCGGGCCGAGCGCATCGCCGAGTTCACCAGCGGCATGTTGACCAGCATCACGCCGGAGGTCGCCCAGGGGCAGGACACGACCCTGCTGCGGTACATTCTTGATGGCGCGGCCGCACGGGCGGAGACCGAGCTGAGTGACCAGCCGGAAACGGAAGCGTCGATCCGTCTGCTCATCGGCGAGACGTATCGATCGATCGGCGAACCGGCATCGGCCGCGCCGCACGTCGAGCGTGCGGTCGATCTGTATCGTTCGGAGCGAGGCGACGAAGATCGCGAAACCCTGGCCGCCCTGAATACACTGTCGCGCGTGATCTTTGATCGCGGCGACTATGAAGCGTCCGAGGCGATGCAGCGCGACCTGCTCGAACGCGGCCGGCGCACGCTCGCCGAGGATGACATCCTGCTGACTCAGCTCATCATGGCCTACGGCAGCGTGCTGAACGGGCTCGGACGCCACCGTGAAGCCATGGAGATGGCGCGCGATGCGTATGAGCGTGCCAGCAATATCCTTGGCGATCGTGCGGGGCTCACGATTCGCACGATGCACAATCTCGGCATTCAACTGCACGCGAAGCAGCGGCCGGCCGAGGCGGAGCCGTATTTCCGCACCGCGCTCGAATCGGCCCGGAGCACCTACCGCGAGGATGATCCGCTCACGCTTCGGATCATGATCAATCTCGCGCGCGTCCTTCAGGAACTCGGCGATATCGATGAGGCGGAGGCGTTGTTTGGCTCTTCAATCAGCGCGCACCGCCGCGTTCTCGGCGATCAGCATCCCCAGACGCTTGAGATGCTCAACGGATTGGGAGGTTTCCTGACGAGTCTCGGCCGCTTCGCCGAGGCCGAGGAGGTCCATCGCGAAGTGCTGGCGTCCTCCCGCGAAACGCGCGGCGAGGATCATCCGATGGTGTTGAGCACGATGAACTTTCTTGCCTTCAACATCGCGAGGCAGGATCGGCACGAGGAAGCGGAAGCGATGTTTCGTGAATCGATGCACGGACACCGCCGCGCGCTGGGGCCGGACCATCGCTATTCACTGATGGCGACCAGATCCGTCGTCGATTTCCTTCGTTTCCGGGGGAAACTTGACGAAGCGGTCATCCTGAGCGAGGAGATGATCACCGATGCCCGCCGCGCGCTGCCGCCCGAGGATTGGCAGCTCGGCTGGCAACTGGCCGTGCGCGGCATGGTGCTGCTGGAAGCGAATCAGCCGGATGAGGCGGAGTCGACTTTTCGTGAGTCGCTTGCGATCCTCACCACGGCCATGGGTGAAGACCATCGACGAACGCAGATTGCCCGCGATGGTCTGAACCGGGCGCAGCAGCAGGCGGCGTCAACCGAGCCGTGATCGCTCGTGGTCCCGGCGCGCCACCGCCGCAGATGGGCCGGGCAGGCCCCCCGCGGATGGCCCGCAGATCAACAGATCCGACAGCCATCCCGGCGGCGGGTATACCATGGTGCCGCGCCGGTGCGGTCCGCCGGCTTTTCGGTAGGGTTGGGTCGGGTCGAGCTGGCCGGGCCGGGTGAGGGGAGGGGGGGAGCTCGGACCGCGATCGGGAGGAACCGCAATGGGTGAGGGCTGGCGAGAGAGCTGTTGATGGATGTGGCGACCGATGGAGAGCAGGGGTGATACCCACCGCCCGATCGAGCCGATACGCTAGTCATGGAGGATCCGATGGGCAGTCTCAGATTCGGTGGCGGTCGGGGGCGTTCCCGTCCGGCCTGGCGGCTGGCGGCAGCGATCTGCTGCGCGGTGCTTTTCAGCGCCGCGCCCGCCCGGGCTCAGACCAGCCTCTTTGACGAGGCGCTCGAGCCCGCGCCGCCGGAGTTGGCGCGGAATGCCGCCTTCTGGTACGAACGCGCCCTGCGCCGGCTCGGGCGCGTGCCGCCGGAGTCGATGCGCATCCTGCTTGCCTATGAGTGGTGGAAGGAACCGCCGGTGACGACCGATGTTCAGGAGGCCCTGGAAGAGGTGCGACCGATCCTGAACCTCGTCTCCCGCGGGGCCCGGCAACGGACGAGTGACTTCGGGCTCGACGTGGCGTCCGGCCCGGCCATGCGCCTGCCGCATCTGACCGGCATGCGCACCCTCGTCACGCTGATGACGGTCGACGCCGCGGTCGCCCTGCAGCAGGATCGTCCCCGCGATGCGGCCGAAGCGATCGCGGCAACGTTCCGAATGGCCGACCACCTCAGCCACGACGATGTCATGCTGAGTTCGATGATCGGCGAGGATCTGTTCGATCTTGGTGAAGAAGTACTGCGGTTCGGCCTGGACCGCGCGTCTTTTCGGGCGGATGAAGCCGCGGTGATG
>SLDM01000199.1 GCA_007125255.1 Phycisphaerales bacterium | reverse complement strand
GATCTGATCCGCCACCTCGGCATCGCCGAGGCCGAAGTGGTGGACCAGTTCATTCTGCGCCTTGAAGTTGTTGCCGCCCGCATAGATTTCGCGCCACTGAATGTGGCCGCCGGCGACGACTTCGATATTGGCCCCGATGGCGTGATGGTTCGCGCCCTCGCCGACAACAGAAAAGCGAATCCAGTTTCGCTTCGCGCCCTCGTGGTTGATATAGAGCTGTACGTTCCGCGTGCCCCAGTTGCTGCCGGCATCGTTCATCAGGATGTCCAGTGCGCCATTGCCGGTCAGATCACCGACAGCCGCGTTGTACGATGCGCCGGGCGTACCGCCGACGGCGAGCTCGGCCGCATGATCCTGGACCGGCCAGACGCCTTCGTTGACGTACAGATGATTGTCCGTGTACTGGTTGCAGACGTAGAGATCGAGCCAGCCGTTGTTGCTGCAATCGAAGAAGATGCCCGCCCACGAGATGATCTCGTGGCAGACGCCCGCGTCGGTGCAGTGTTCCGAGAATGATCCGTCGCCGTGGTTGACCAGCAGTGGATTCCAGCCGTTGTAGCCGATCGGATTGGGGATATTGGTCACGTAGAGATCGGGGAAGCCATTGCCCACAAAGTCACCCACCCCGACGCACATCGCGGCAAGCCCGAGACACGCCTGACTCGTGTCGCAGGCATTGACGAACGTGCCCTGCTCGTTCCGCCAGAACCGGTTGCGGGGAAAGACCGGCTCATTCCCGCGGTCATTGGCCAGGTAGAGATCGAGCCAGCCGTTCCGGTTGGTGTCCGTGAATGCCGCCGAGAAACCGAGCCCGCGGTCATCGACCTCCTGATCCGCGCCGACATCGGCAAACGTTCCGTTGCCGAGATTCTGAAAGAGTTTGTTGTGGAATTCGGGAAAGGCCTGGAAGAACTCGCTCGGCAGGGTGAAGTTCGCGACGTACAGGTCGAGCCAGCCGTTGTTGTCCACATCGCCCCAGGCCGCCCCTTCCGAGAAACCCTTGTTGGCGACCAGCGCTTCCTCGGCCACATCGATGAACCGGAAGTTCCCTTCGTTCCGGAGAAGAAGGTTGGGCTGGCCGATGTTGAAGGGGCTTTTTCGCTGGGTGAGATAGATGTCCAGCATGCCGTTGCCGTTGTAGTCCGCGATCGCGACGCCGGATGGGAATTTGGCGATGACCTTGGGGACCATCTTGAGCCCGTCCTTGCCCTCATCGCCGGGCATGAAGGACTCATCGGTGAAGAATCCCGCGCCATCATTCATGAAGAATCCTACGACGCCGCCGGGAGCTCCAGTCAGAACGACATCCTGATGACCGTTGCCGTTGAGGTCGGCGATGCCGATACCCCAGCCATAGGCGAGCACGCTGCCGGGGCCGGTGTCCTTGGTCTCGTAGACCAGCCCGCGCAGAAGGGCTTCCTCGGTAAAGGGGGAGAGCGCGGCCCCCTGTCCCGCGACCGCTCCCGAAAACGCCAGACCGCCCACGAGCCCGCAACCGGCCGATCCACGTAGGTACCGCATGCTGTTCTCTCCATGACTGGAGCGATACACCAAATCATCGACATCACTGCCGGCGCGCGCCGCCGCTTCGGCAGAGACCGATTCGTCATGCCCCATCATCTGAATAAAGAAGTACCTGACACGCCCACAATCCGACCTGCCGGCGATCCGCGGTCGGTCACGCACCGGCGTGGTCAACCCGACCAACCGGCGCTCGTGCATTATGCGCCCTGATTGCCCATCTTGCCAACTGTTTTTTTCCAAGTCACCGCGGGTTCCTCACGATGCCTCCGGTTACCCCGCCCCTCTCACCCCATAGTGACGATGTCCCGCACCGGGGCGGGACATCGTCAAAGGAGTCGGGTGGGTGGTCACCGGCAATCCGTTCACTCGGCGGGCAGCAGACGGGAAACGCCGACGAAGCCGTTCTCGGTCGGCCGCAGCGTCGAGATCATCGGGCCGATGTACTGACGGACAAGATCGAAATCGAGCTTCTTCAGGAGAGTCATCTCAGGCATGTCCTCTTCCATCTCATCCGCCCATTCGGGGAACTCCTCCTGCATCTCCCGCATCATCTGTTCCTGGCTCTGGAGGGCCATCTTGACGGTGGATTCGAAGGTATCGATCACGCTGGTGAAGCCCCACGAGGTGAAATCACCCTCCGGCAGGGAACGCATCGCCCGCTGGAATTCACGCTGTTCCGCCAGGCCGGCGTCTTCTCCCGGCTGTGAGGTCAGGCGCAGCGCCTGCTCCACCCCGGGCGTACTTCCCATGAGCACGTACCCGCCGCCGATACCGAGGGAGAGACTCTGATCGGGACCGCCGGGTGCCGGCATCATCATGCCGCCGAACATGTCATCCATCGTGTAGATCCGCTGACCCAGGAAGTCGCGCGGTTCAAAGCCGATCTGCGGCGCGAACTCGCCGATGAAGTTCTCGAACGACTCTTCATCGGTACATTCGATCGCCACCAGCATCTGGTGGCTGTCGATGTCGATCGGTCGACTCATGCTGCTGATGGTGATCACCTCCGTCCCCAGGGTGGAGAAGAACTCGCTCAGCATCGGCTCGATCTCACGGAAGCCCTGTTCAAGCTCCATGGCCATCATCGGGTTGGACTGAATCACCTGCCGGATCACCCCGACCACGCGATCGAAGCGCACCGAAATCCGGTTGTAGCTGATCGCGTTGAGATCGGCGAAGACCGGCAGATCCTGACGCGGCTCCGCGATATCGATCAGCGAGGTCAGACCACCCTTGCCGCGGGGCATGAACAGCGAATAGGTCACCTCGGCCATGGCGTCGTTGGTGCCGTAGTTCACCGAGAGGCCGTATCCATGAATGTCGCCGAAGGTGCTGCGCAGCATCGGCTGAATCATCATGCCCATACCCATCTGATCGAGCGGCGCGAGGACCTGGAGCATGTCGCGGGTCAGGATGACCGCGAAGCCGTCGTTCTGTTCACCGACCTGGGTCATGACGCCGCGATAGTCATCGCGCTCCCGGATGGAACTGCCGACGCCATCGTCCATGCGCTCGAACGAATCGGAGAGAGCCGCAAAGTCGCTGGAGAAGATAAAGGTGGACTCATGGCGCGCGATGTGCATGCGGCCGATGTGATCGATCAGATCGGCCGGATCCGGGAACATGCTGAAGTCAAAGTCGAACTCCTCCTCCGGATCGGGTTCCGGCACTTCCACCTGGAAGGAGTAGACGGTCCGGCCGAGGATGCGATCGGTCTCGTAGCGGATACGGCCCTCACGCTCACCGCGCTCAAGCAGGCGTTCGATGAACTGTTCGATCTCGTCGGCATGATCGCCGTAGTCAGCCAGGGCGATCATGTGCGGTGCCGGCCGGCCGATCTCCGGATCGAGGACGGGGAAGATCGCCAGTCCGGCCGCGCCCGTAGGCATCGCCAGCATCTCGGGATCGATGTCGAGTTCCCGTGCGATCTGCATCCAGGGGGCATCGTCCGAATCATCTTCCATTTCCTTCATCAGCGCCT
>SLDM01000241.1 GCA_007125255.1 Phycisphaerales bacterium | reverse complement strand
TTCGAGACCTTGACCATTCTCGGCCGGGACCGCACGCTGGCGCGGCTCGAACGGTGCCTCTCCCGACGGGACGAAATGATGCAGCCGGCCCCCTAGGGAGCCGGCTGCAGGTCGTGAGTCAGAAGATCGGCGGCGCCATCGGCCGAGTTCGGCCTCCCGAGGGAGGGATGGAACGCGGTCGATCCGCCGCGATCGGCATTACTGCGGATCGGTCGGGGGCATTCCGGGAACTTCTTCGAGGTCATTCGGCGGCACCACGTTCTCCGGCTGCTGCGGCGGTTGCGGCGGTTCGGGCGAGTCATCGCCACAGCCGCCGAGGACCAGGCACAAAGCCGCTGCCGGCGCCAAGCCCGCGATCAGACGAGTCGAGGTTCGAATCTTCATAGGTGCAAACTCCTTATTCACGTGTCCCACGAAACAGGACGGAAAGAGAAGGACCCTGTTTCGCTCACAGAGTCGACGGCGGACAATCACGGGTTAACTTTATTCGCCGCGATTGTCCGCACTCTACCCGAATTACGATTGTCCGGTCGATCTGTTCGGTGTTTCGAGCGGCTCGGCGGGCACTCGTGAACAAATTCACAATTCCTTGGGGTTCCTGCGCTCTCTCTCTCGCTCGGGGATCAGTCCGATGAGACCGGGTTCGAAGATGCCCGGTGATCGCGTGATTCGGGATTCACCGATCCAGTTGTCTTCGAGCGCAATCGTAAGCGACTTCCATCGCATAGCCGACCTTGCCGGGATCCTTGCCGCCGGCCTGGGCCATATCGGGGCGTCCGCCTCCGCCCCCGCCGCACGCCTTCGCGGCCTCCCGCACCCAGTCGCCCGCCTTCAAGCCCTTGTCGATCAGCGGCTTGGGCACACCCGCCACCATCATCACCGCGGACTGATCGTGATCCGCGCTGAAGAGCATGATCGCACTCTTCTCGTGCCTGGACCGGATGACATCGAGCGCGGCGAGGAGCGTGTCCTTGTCCGCGCCGTCGATCGACTCGACGATGACCGGGCCGCTGGATTGCTCGGCCAGCACCCGCGCCTGCTCCACGACCTTCTCGCGGGAACCGGCCTGGGCATCCTTGCGCATCTTCTTGACCTGCTCACGCAGTGCTTTGAGCGCGGCCTGGATTTTCTGACGCAGCACCGCGCCGGTGGTGATCTGTTCCGCCAGCACGCTGATCTCGTCAAACTCGGACAGCAGATCCGTTTCGACCTTGCCCTTCGCCGCCTTGATGCGTTCCATCAGATCGTGGCCGGCCTGATCCGCCGCCTGCGCCGGGACGCCCGTCAACGCCGTGATCCGCCGAACACCCGCTGCGAGCGATTCTTCCTTCACGATCACGAAGTGCTTCGCCTGTTTCGTTGCGTCGAGATGCGTCCCGCCGCAGAACTCGATCGATCGCTCCTCCCAGGTCTCGTTGTCGAGATCGGCGACGATCTCCTCGATGGTCGGCCCGATCGACACGACGCGCACCGGGTCGGGATACTTCTCGCCGAAGACGGCCCGCACGCCGCGAACTTTCTTCGCCATCTCCAGCGGCACGGTCTCCGCGTGAACCTTGAGATCGCGATCAATGAGCTCGTTGACGATGCGCTCGGTTTGCTCGATCTGCCCGGGCGTCATCGCCCTGGAGCAGGAGAAGTCAAACCGCAGCCGGTCCGGCGCGACGAGTGAACCCTTCTGATCGACTTCCTCGCCCTCGAGCACCTGCCGGAGCGCGAAGTTCAGGAGGTGGGTGCAGGTGTGGTTGGCGCGGGCCGGATCGCGATGGGCCCGATCGACGTGGATCTCCAGATCATCACCGACGTGCACTTCGCCACTGGTCACGCGCCCGATCTGCAGGACGTAGCCGGCGACGAGCTGCGTCTGCTCGACTTCGAAGCTGGTCGGGGTGTCGGTGGCGGTCATCCCGTAGCCGGGCTCGTAGTTATCGTGCATCTCGCCCCGGTCGCCGACCTGGCCGCCCGCTTCCGCGTAGAGGTTGGTCTTGTCGGTGATGATCGCGACACGGCGGTTGATGGAGGCAAGGTTGTCGAAGTCCTTGCCGTTCCAGATCGCCTTCACCTTGCCCATGACCGGACGGCCGGTGAACTTGTGGTGATCATCGGTCGGTTTGACACCCATTTTCTTCAGGGAGTCGATCGCGCCGGGGGTGAGGGTGAAGGACTCATCTTTCTCCGTACCGGCGCGGGATTTCTCGCGCGCTTCTTCCATGAGTTCCTCGAAGCCCGCGATATCCACCTTCATGCCGCGCTCTTCGGCCATGACGCAGGTGAGGTCGATGGGAAAGCCGTAGGTGTCGTGGAGTTTGAAGGCGTCCTCGGCCGCGATGCTCCTGCTCTCGGTTCGATCCGCGGCATCACGGAAGTGTTCGATCCCGCGGTCAATCGTGCGCAGAAAGGCGTTTTCCTCTTCACGAATGATATTCGCGACTCGCTTCGGATCTTTCCTGAGCTCGGGAAACGCCTCGCCGAGTGATTCGACGACGCTGTCAACGAGGTCGCAGAGGACGGGCCGCTCCACGCCGAGCGTCTGTCGCGCGATGCGCACCGCGCGGCGGAGAATGCGCCGCAGCACATAGCCGCGACCTTCATTGCCGGGCGTGGCGCCATCGGTGATGGCGATGGTCAGGCAGCGAATGTGATCCGCGATGACGCGGTAGGCGATGTCCGCAGCATCATCCATCGAACCGCCGTAGGCTTTCGCACCGGTCCGGGCCTGAATCGCATCGAAGATCGGCGACCAGATATCGGTGTCGTAGTTGCTCGTCCTGCCCTGCAACACGCGCGTAATGCGCTCAAAGCCCATACCCGTGTCCACGTGCTTCGCGGGCAGCGGCGTCAGTTCGCCGGACTTGTCGCGATTGAACTGGATGAAAACGAGGTTCCAGATCTCAATGACATTGGGGTCGTCCCTGTTGACGAGATCGCCGCCGTTGCCGTCGGGCGTGGAGTCGTAATGAATCTCGCTGCACGGGCCGCATGGGCCGCTGTCGCCCATTTCCCAGAAGTTGTCTTTCTTGCCCCAGCGGGTGATGTGTGACGGGTCGATGTCCGTCAGTTCGCGCCAAAGCTGTTCGGCTTCTTCATCGGCTTCGAGGCCGTCACTGGCATCGCCTTCGAACACCGTGATGTGCAGCCGGTCCTTGTCGAGGCCCCAGACTTCAGTGAGCAGTTGCCACGCCCACTGGATCGCTTCGCGTTTGAAGTAGTCCCCGAACGACCAGTTGCCGAGCATTTCGAAGAACGTGTGGTGGTACGTGTCCTTGCCGACATCTTCGAGATCGTTGTGCTTTCCGCCGGCGCGGATGCACTTCTGGCTGTTCACCGCGCGGGTGTACTCGCGTTCGCCCTGGCCGAGGAAGACGTCCTTGAACTGGTTCATCCCGGCGTTGGTGAACAGCAGCGTCGGATCGTCGTGCGGCACGACGGGAGAGGACGGCGCAAACGTGTGGCCGTACTTTTCTGAGAAGAAGTCGAGAAAATCCTGGCGGATCTCGGCGGCGGTCTTGACGGCGGTTTCGGGCATACGCGTA
>SLDM01000354.1 GCA_007125255.1 Phycisphaerales bacterium | reverse complement strand
TTCCGGCCGCAGCGGCTGGGCCAGCGCGACCCCGGAAGCGCCGACCGATTCGATGACGCACCTGTACGAGACGATTCTCGATCTCGTGCCGGCACCGACGGACGATTCGGAAGGTCCGCTGCAGATGCTCATCACCACGATTGACTATTCCGACTACGTCGGGCGGATCGCGATCGGCCGGGTCTTCTCCGGCACGCTCCGGGCCGGCCAGCCGGTCGGCGTGGTTCGGACCGACGGCACCATCACCCGGACCCGGGCCCTCCGCGTGCTGCGCTTCGAGGGCCTCGGCCGCACCGATGCCGACGCCATTTATGCCGGCGACCTCTGCGCCGTCGAAGGGCTCAGCGCGTTCGACATCGGCGACACCATCACGCTCTCCGATGACCCCCACCCCATGCCGCGCGTCGCCGTCGATGAACCGACGCTCACGATGGTCTTCCGGATCAATGACTCACCGTTCGCCGGCCGCGAGGGCAAGTACGTCACCTCGCGCCAGATCGCCGAGCGACTGCAGCGGGAGCTTCAGTCCAACGTGGCGCTGCGGGTCGAACCCGGCGAGTCGGCCGACGAGTTCCGCGTCTCCGGTCGCGGTCTGCTGCATCTCGGCGTGCTGCTGGAGACGATGCGCCGCGAAGGGTACGAACTGTCGGTCGGGCGGCCCGAAGTGATCGAGAAGACCATCGACGGAGAGCGGTGTGAGCCGATCGAAAACCTGTCGGTGGACACCTCCAATGACGGCATGGGCGCGGCACTGGAACTGCTCGGCTCGCGCGGCGGAGACATTCAGAAGGTCGAGGCGCGGGGAACGCGCATGCACATCGAGTGCACGATTCCCGCGCGGGGACTCATCGGGCTGCGATCCCGCATGCTCACCGCCACCGGCGGCGAAGCGGTCATGCACCACACGTTTCTCAACTACGCGCCGCTGCGTGCTGTCAATCGAAAGCGCTCCAACGGGGTACTCATCGCGACCGAAACCGGCCCCGCCACGACGTATTCGCTGCTTAACCTTGCCGACCGCGGCGTGATGTTCATTCGGCCGGGCGATCCGGTGTACGCCGGCCAGGTCGTCGGTGAACACAGCCGGGACAATGACCTGGACGTCAACGCGGTCAAGGCGAAGGCGTTTTCCAACGTCCGCGAGTCGAACAAGGACGCCACGGTCACCCTGAAGGCGCCGCGCGATCTCTCGCTCGAAGCCGCCCTCGAATACATCGAGGACGACGAGCTGGTGGAAATGACCCCCCAGTCGATCCGGCTGCGCAAGCGGCTGCTCTCAGAGGGCGAGCGCAAACGCGCCAATCGGGCGGTGAAGTCGCGCCTGGTCAATGCGTGAAAGGGCCGGCCGGCGCGCTTCACGAATCATCATCGTCGCCATCGTCGCCTCCGGCGTCGCCCGCCGGCCGCTTCTTCGCTTCGGTCATCTGCGGGTAGAGCAGCACCCGATCGTGTGACATGAGGATGAGGTCCTCGGCGCCGTCGCCGGTGAGATCCGCGATGATCGCCTGATTGGGCTGGTACTCGCGGGAGGCGCCGCCGGAGAAGATGCGAGACTCGTAGACCTGAAAGCTGGTCGCGAAGTGCTTCCGCCCCCGCGCGCTGTAGGTGAGGATGTCGCACCGCTGTTCGCCCGCGTCAAGCGCGATCAGGTCGATGAAACCGTCGCCGTTGATGTCCCCCGCGGCGAGTCGGTGATGGGCCTGCGATTCCTCGCTCGGCCGCCAGGCGTCGGTTTCGCGGAGCGTGATGCGCTCGCCGCCGAGGTTGATGACCGCGAAGCCGTCGTTGCCGACGGCCAGCACGTTCGGCCGCCCGTCGCCGGAGAACGCCCCCGCGTGAATCCGCTCCAGCTGGAAGCCGGTGACGCCGATCGCTTCGGCCTGCCGCCACCCGCTCGCCGCGACGGAACTGCGGCTGAAGAGGAGAAGTCGATTGTTCTCCCGGTCCGCGGCCACGATACGGTTGCCCATGATGGCGAGCGACGTCAGCCGGGCGCTGCTGTCCTCGGCATTGATCTGGGTCACGACCTGCCAGCCGGGGCTGACGCCCGCCGGCGGACTCTCGTTGTAGCGCACCGCGCGGATGTAGTTGCGGTCGGCGATGAGCAGTTCTTCCCGGCCGTTTCCATCCACATCGAAGACGACCGTGTTCTCCGCGCGGGCGGCCTGGACGAGCCCCGACTGCCCCATCTCCCGGGCTTCGCGGATGGTGTACCCCTCCTCGCCCGCCTGCACCATCACCATCGGCCGGTCGCGGGTCAGCAGCAGCAGGTCGGTGCGCCCGTCCTGATCGGCGTCGATCGGAATGATCGTTTCGGGTGAGCGCACCAGCTCTCCCAGTTCCAGCGACTCCCGTTCGCCGCGGAGGTCGAGCAGCTCCAGTCGGTGCTCCCGGTTCTCCCGCGCGATGACGGCGAGATGGTGGCGACCACCGAGCTGCGCCAACTGCATCGTGACCGGGGTGTATCCGTCGCTCATGCGCAGCGGTTCGGGGAACTCGATCCCGTTGCGGGTGATGCGGGAACGGCCGACCACGCCTTCCTCTTCCGAGAGAACGAAGAGTTCCGTTCGTCCGTTCTCCCCGGTCGGACCGGCCGCGAGGACCTTGACATCCGCGAGGCTCGGGAACGATTCCGGGGATGCCAGTCCGCGCCGCGCCTGCTGCCGAAAGACCACGACGGCGTTGGCGCGGGTGTCGGTCGCGATCACATCCCGGCGTCCGTCGCCGTTGATGTCGGCGGTGATCAGGTCCCGGTTGCGGTTGCCCGCGTCGGTGAAGCTGTGCACGTGGTACGGCGCATCACCGCTCGAGATGCGTTCCAGCTCTTCGGTAACGAACTCGTAGGTGACGATGCGCTTGGAGCTGCGTTCGATCAGCGCGATGCGGGCGCCGTCGTGGCCGGGCAGTTTCACCGGGGTGACGTCCCGCAGCGAAGGCAGTTCGAACCGCACCTGCGGCCCGAGCGAACGGGATGCTTCACCTTCCCGGCCGAACCAGACGCGGAGCGGGGCGCTGCTTTCCGGAATCACGCCGAGTACGTCCGCCCGCCCGTTCCCGTTGAAATCCTCGACGTGAAAGGTGCTCATCCGATCACCCGCGGCGAGCCGGACCGGCGTTCCCACGTCGTCGCCATCGAGAGGAAAGATGTGAATCTCGCCGTTAACGAGGGTGATCAGTTCCGGCTTGTCGTCACCGATGACGTTCTCGATCCGCAGCGCGCCCTGATCGGCGGAGAGGTTCCGAATGCGATGCCGGCGGCTGACCTGGAAGGTGCCGGGCGAGACCTGACGCAGGAACACCAGTTCCCCCGGCCGTCCGACGTAGATCAGATCCTTCATGCCGTCGCCGTCAAAATCGTGGGCGACGACCGCGGTCACGTGGTGCAGCACCGAGACGTTGGTCCGTTCAAAACGCCAGTGCTCGGGGAACTCATTCACCCGGGAGGGCGGTGAGAAGTCCTCCGGTGAGGCGTCCTCTTTCTGGGCGTGGATCTCGATGCGGCTGTTGTGATTGTTGACCACGATCAGATCGAGCTTGCCGTTGTCG